>JAFLKA010000360.1 GCA_022712735.1 Marinosulfonomonas sp.
TTTCCGACATCCTGACCCTGACCAAACCCGCCGTTGGCGCGGTCGACACCTTGCTGCAACAGGCCACCGATAAACTGCGTGGTGATGTCACCGAAAACGGGCGTGTCTCGTCGACAAAACTGGAAACCTTTCAGGACGCGGCCCACGCGCTGTCGTGGCTCGCCACCTACGCTATGGCCCTGCGCCAGATGCACGCTTGGGCTGAACGGCTGAACGGTGACGGTAAATTCGGTGAAATGGAACAGCTGATCCTGCAAATCGCCTTTGGTGAATATCTGGCCCAGATCGCAGGCGGCATTCCGATGTCCCAAGGCGAAATCGCGCGGCTCTCTGATTTGGGTATAACCATGCCCACCCCCCCCGAAATTACGACCCTGATCGCGACAGGAAACACCAGCACCGCCCGCACCCGCCTTGTCGCCCTGATGCAGGACAACGCTGGCCACGCCACCTTTGGCGCAACGGGTCTGGACGATGAACTCGAAATGATCCGCGACCAGTTCCGTCGCTTTGCCAATGATCGCGTTGCACCAAACGCCCACGACTGGCACCTAAAGGATGAGCTGATCCCGATGGAGATCATCACCGAAATGGCCGAACTGGGCGTGTTTGGCCTGACCATCCCCGAAGAATACGGCGGCTTTGGATTGTCCAAGGCCTCGATGTGTGTGGTCTCCGAAGAGTTGTCCCGCGGCTATATCGGCGTTGGCTCGCTCGGCACCCGTTCCGAAATTGCGGCGGAACTGATCCTGTGCGGCGGCACCGAGGAGCAGAAACAGCATTGGTTGCCCAAAATCGCCAGCGCCGAAATTCTGCCCACCGCTGTTTTCACCGAACCCAACACCGGTTCCGACCTTGGCGCACTGAAGACCCGCGCCGTTAAAGAGGGCGATGATTACACCGTCACCGGCAACAAAACATGGATCACTCACGCGGCGCGCACCCATGTGATGACCCTGCTGGCCCGCACTGATCCGGACACCACCAACTACAAAGGCCTGTCGATGTTTCTGGCCGAAAAGACCCCCGGCACTGACGAGGCTCCCTTCCCCACCGACGGTATGACCGGCGGCGAGATCGAGGTGCTGGGCTATCGCGGTATGAAGGAATACGAGCTGGCGTTTGATGGCTTTAAGGTTAAGGGCGAGAACCTGCTGGGCGGCATTGAGGGCCAAGGTTTCAAACAGCTGATGCAAACATTCGAAAGCGCCCGCATCCAGACTGCCGCCCGCGCCATTGGCGTGGCACAAAACGCACTTGAGGTCGGGATGGGGTACGCGCAAGACCGCAAACAATTCGGCAAATCCCTGATCAATTTCCCGCGCGTGTCGGGCAAGCTGGCGATGATGGCCGTGGAAATCATGATCGCCCGCCAGATGGCCTATTTCGCGGCGTGGGAAAAAGACCACGACCAGCGCTGCGACCTTGAGGCCGGTATGGCCAAATTACTGGGTGCGCGCATCGCTTGGGCCGCCGCTGATAACGCCCTGCAAATCCACGGCGGCAACGGTTTCGCGCTGGAATACCAGATCAGCCGCATCCTGTGTGACGCCCGTATTTTGAGCATCTTTGAAGGGGCCGCCGAAATTCAGGCCACCGTGATTGCACGTCGCCTGCTAGGGTGATGTGCCAAGTTGACGCAGCAACTTTTACCGTCTAAGCTATAGCTCTATAACTTACAAAAAGGCGGCCCAATGACTAAATCCTGCAAACTTCCCTGGCTTATCAATCTGCTGTTTCTCGGCATTATCCTTGCTATGGCATACATGTTCCTGCTGCGCGGCAACACCGTTGCCAGCATTGACGGGCGCACCGCGATTGTTGTCACCGAACCCGAGCGCCAACTGTTGCTGGCCGAAATGCGCGGGTTCCTTGAGGCCATTCAGGAAATCACCGAAGCCACCGCCGAGGACGACATGGAAACCATTGCCAGCGTCGCCCGCAAGGTCGGTCTTGCCAGTGCTGGTGAAGTCCCCGCAGCCCTGATGGGAAAGCTGCCGCTGGAGTTCAAAACACTGGGCTTTTCAACCCACAGCCTGTTTGACGAACTGGCCCTGAACGCCGAGGATATCGGTGACGCCAATATCATGATAACCGGCGTTGCAACCCTCTTGCAAAACTGCACCACCTGTCACGCCGGATATAAAATTATCGCCGAAACCCCGACAAACTGATCCATCCAACCTTACAGTGCAGGACATAGGGGTGAAACAGCCCCCTTACCTGAAACCCGAATGATAATAAAAAGGTCGATTTCATGCTAAAATCTGCAAAGTTCCTCTGGGTCCTCATCCTCGTTTTGACGGCAGCCCTCGCCTTTATGGTCAAAACGTTCATCTTTACCGGCAACACAATCCCCAGCAACGACGAGCGCACCGCCATTCTGGTCACTGCGGATGAACGCACCATGATCCTGGAGGAAATGCGCAAATTCCTTGAAACGATCCAGGGGATCACCGAAGCCACAGCCAAGGGCGATCTGGATACAGTGGCCACGCTTGCCACCGGTATGGGCGCTGAATCGCCCGATGTGACCCCATCGCTCATGGGCAAACTGCCGATCGAGTTCAAAACACTTGGCGCGGCCACCCATGCCCTGTTCACCGATCTGGGCGTCACCGCCAAAGGTGGCGATGCTAACGCGGTTCAAACAGAACTGGGTAATCTGATGTTGAACTGCACCAGCTGTCACGCGGACAATAAATTCGTCATCGAGGGCACAGCCGAAGCCTCTC
>JAFLKA010000108.1 GCA_022712735.1 Marinosulfonomonas sp.
GTTGCAGTGTCTTGGCCGACCGCATCACCAACACCGATCAGGCTTTTGCAATAGCGGGTGTATACCTCGCTAAAGCGTCCCATCGGCAGATTGCGCTCGATGTGACGCGCCTCGGCATCCGCAAAATCCTTGTGTTTGGCAAAACCTGCGAATTTTTCCCACGTATTATATTGCACCGTGCTGTTTGTGGATTCATAGACCAGCACCATCAGCCCGTCCTGCGCCACCGGCATGGTCATCGCCGGAAAATCGCCGGCGCGGCTTTGCACTGGACTGCGTGCATCGTTTTGAATCCAGTCGAACGTTTCGATCCGTTTGTCAAAATAACCAATCTCGACACCTTTGAATTTTTGCCCGTTGCGCAGACGAACCTGAAGGGTTGTGTCGGTTTCGGGTTGAAAATTCTGCGGCTCCAGCCAAAACTCGTGGGCGAAGGCGGGCAGGGCGATTCCCAGACAGGTTATCGCGTAAAGGATCAGGGATATGACAGGTTTTTTCATGTGGGCAAGGCTGACGATTGCAGCCCTTTTGTCAAGCCTTGCGCTGTGTCTGGTCACGTTTGCGGCTTCCGCACACGAGGTCAGCCCCTCGATCGGTGATTTCACAACCGGTGACGGGCAGCTGGTGCTGGAATTGCGGATCAATCTGGAGGCGTTTGTTGCGGGGATCGATCTGGACGGGGTGGCGGATACCAACGAGACCGCGCAATCGGGCGATTACGACAGCCTGCGCGCACTTGCGCCTGAGGTATTGGAGGCACGCACGCAGGCCATATGGCCGGATATCCGTAACGGGTTCAGGTTGCGGGCAGGGGGCACAGAGGTGCCGCTGGAATTGACAGGTATTAAGGTTGACGCGATTGGCGATATCGATTTCCCGCGCCCGTCGTTCCTGACGCTGACTGCCGATCTGCCCGCTGACACAACCACGATCAGTTTTGGCTGGGACAAGCGGTTCGGCACTATCGTTCTGCGCCAGAACGGGGTCGAGGATGCCTATACCGGCTATCTGACCAGCGGGCAGCGCAGCCCTGACATTGCGGTGGTTGGCGGCGCCAAGCAAACCGGCTGGCAGGTGTTTACCCATTACATTCCTGTGGGGTTTGACCATATTCTGCCCAAGGGGCTGGACCATATCCTGTTTGTGCTGGGGTTGTTTTTCTTATCAACCCGTTTGCGGCCATTGTTGTGGCAAATCACGGCGTTCACGTTGGCCCATACGGTGACGCTGGCCTTGGGGGCGATGGGCTGGGTGACGGTGCCAGCAAGCATTGTGGAGCCGTTGATCGCAGCCTCGATCACCTATGTCGCGATTGAAAACATCTTCACCTCGCACCTTAGCCGTTGGCGGCCGGCGATCATTTTCGGCTTTGGCTTGCTGCACGGATTGGGGTTTGCGGCGGTGTTGGGGGAATTCGGCATACCGGACGATCAGTTTTTCCCGGCTTTGATTGCGTTCAATGTCGGGGTGGAGTTTGGTCAACTGACGGTGATTTCGCTGGCGTTTCTGGCGGTCGGGCTCTGGTTCAGGAACAAGGCGTGGTATCGTGCCCGCATCTCGATTCCGGCCTCGGTGATCATTGCGCTTGTGGGGGCATATTGGTTTGTCGAGCGGGTTTTCCTATAGTGGGGCAAATAGCGCTTGTGTATCGGGCAAAGCCTTTGTATACGCGCGACTTCAACTCCCGTGAGGCGGGGCTGGGCTGATGAGGGAGAAATCCTCAGAGGTCCGCCGGTTGGGCATATGCCCTATTTCCCCGCCCAAGGTACAAACCGGAAAAAAGGATATAAGCATGGCGCTTCCTGAATTTACCATGCGGCAGCTACTAGAAGCTGGCGTACACTTTGGTCACCAGACACAACGCTGGAACCCTAAAATGGGTCCGTTCATCTACGGGGCCCGCAACGGCATTCACATCATGGATCTGACGCAAACTGTTCCAATGCTCGATCAGGCGCTACAGGCCGTTCGTGATGTTGCTGCCAAAGGCGGACGCATTCTGTTCGTTGGCACCAAACGTCAGGCCGCTGGCCCCGTTGCCGATGCTGCTGAAAAATGCGCGCAGTATTACATGAACCACCGTTGGCTCGGCGGCACGCTGACCAACTGGCAGACCATTTCAAAGTCGATCAAACGTCTGAAAGACGCCGACGAGTTGCTGGAAAGCGGTGCGGAAGGTCTGACCAAGAAAGAACGTCTGGGCGTTGAGCGCCAGCAGGCCAAACTGCAAGCCAGCCTTGGCGGTATCCGGGAAATGGGCAACCGACCTGACCTGATTTTCGTCATTGATGTTCGCAAAGAAGATCTGGCGATTGCCGAAGCCAACAAGCTGGGCATTCCGGTTGTGGCTGTGGTTGATTCCAACTGTAACCCTGATGGCATCGACTACATCATCCCGGGCAACGATGATGCGGCGCGTGCGATTGCGCTTTATACCGATCTGGTGGCCCGTGCGGCGCTGGACGGCATGACCGCCCAAATGGGTGCGGCTGGTATCGATCTGGGTGCAATGGAAGAGGCGCCGGTTGAAGAAGTGGTTGCCGAAGTAGCCCCTGCTAAAGAGGCCAAGCCTGCTAAAGCCAAGAAAGCTCCAGCCAAGGCTGAAAAGGCGCCTGCCAAAGCGGACGAGGCTAAAGCCGAAGAGGCCCCAACTGAAGCTGAAACACCAAAAGAAGAAGCTGCAAAAAGCTAATTCTTTTGCGTAAAGATACAAGATCGGGTGCAGCATCGGTTGCACCCGCATCCCTAACATTCATTTCAGGAGATCCATGATGGCGATTACAGCTGCAATGGTAAAAGAACTGCGTGACAGCACAGGTGCTGGCATGATGGACGCAAAAAAAGCACTGGTTGAAAACAATGGCGATGCTGAAGCTGCTGTTGATTGGCTTCGCACCAAAGGTCTGGCGAAAGCCGCCAAGAAATCCGGCCGCACAGCGGCCGAGGGTCTGGTTGCTGTTGCCGTAACCGGTGGCAAGGGTGTTGCTGTCGAGGTGAACTCGGAAACCGACTTTGTTGGTAAAAATGCTGACTTCCAGAAAATGGTTGGCGATATTGCCACTGTTGCACTGACTGTGGACAGCACCGAAGCGCTGCAAGCTGCCGATATGGATGGCAAGACCGTAGAAGAAACAGTGACTGCTAAAGTTGCCGTAATCGGCGAGAACATGTCGGTGCGTCGGATGACAGCACTGACCGGTGATCAGGTTGTGTCCTATGTGCACAACGCTGTCACCGACGGCATGGGCAAGATCGGCGTACTGGTTGCTTTGCGCGGCGACAACGAAGCGTTCGGGCGTCAAGTTGCGATGCACATCGCGGCGGTGAACCCTGCGTCCCTGTCCGCAGATGATCTGGACCCAGCTGTGGTCGAGCGTGAGAAATCGGTTTTGACCGAGCAAGCCCGCGAATCCGGCAAGCCCGAGCAAGTGATCGAGAAGATGATTGTTGGCCGGATGAAGAAATTCCTGTCCGAAGTCACGCTTCTGGGTCAGTCCTTTGTGATCAATCCTGACCTGACGGTTTCAGCAGCGGCAACCGAGGCCGGCGTAGAAATCACCGGTTTTGCGCGCCTTGAAGTGGGTGAGGGGATCGAGAAGGCCGAGGAAGATTTCGCGGCTGAAGTTGCGAAAATGAACAGCTAAAGCCTTTTACGGCACAGTGATTAACGGGTTTTGCGGTAATCCCGCAGAGGCCGTTTTCGTTTTGGAATAAAAAAACGGTGCGATCCGGGCAAGGATCACACCGTTTTTTCCGTATTGCGTCCTCCAAATGGGGATGAGGACAGGACGCAGTATTAGGTGTCGGCCAGGCAAAGCATTATTCTTCCCCTGACCAACTCCGGTTTCCCGGACAAATCAACTAGCCATGTAATCACATGGGGTCTGATCTGAAGTTCCCTGGCAAAATGCCACCACTCACGGAACATGTTTAGAATGCACCTTACCCTTACGTAAAGAAAGTATGGGATTCCTTACCTATCTATAAAGATAGGTAATTCTGTAGATTATTGGGTTCGCAGTAAACAATACCTCAATGCAACCGCTAATTGTTTCAACTATCACGATAATACTCTGATAATTTTAATCGTCGCGCTATGATTCGAGTAGAAATATCTGATTCTGGAATGATGCCTTTAACACCGCTTGCGCCGTGGTATCCACATCCAAGGCCTCGCGGGCCAGTCGCAAATGTTTTTCCACCGTCGCCGTTGTCAGCCCCATAATGGTGGCAATATCCTGCATAGTTTTGCCATCACCAACCCATTCCAGAACCTCGCGTTGGCGGCTGGTCAGAGCGCGGCGCGAACTGTCATAGGGCAGGCTGATGATTTTAAAATGAACAACATTGCTGATCACCGATATTTCCTGACCATGCTTTTTCCAGATCGCATCAACGTCTGCCTGTGTCAGGCCTGCTTTGGCGGCCATGGCAATCCCGCCCTTGGTGCGGGCGGTGCTGGATTTGAAACTAATTGTGTATCCAGCCGTAATTCCCTTTGCCTGGTTCAGCGCAATCACCTTGCGTTCGCTTTCGGTAAAGGCATCCAGATCATCCAGCTGGTCCATCCAGCTCCAGCTGCATGCGCCGGTGTTTTCCAACGTCCAGCGCAGCATCGGCGCGTGATAATACAGGCCGGTATCTACATATTCTTTGACATATTCCGCGTCATAATTAGTCAGAACCAGCGAATCCAGAATGTCGCCCAATGATGTCGCTGTTTTGAAGCGGGTAAACCCGTATAACAGCCGGTCAAAACCGAATTCGGCCATTTTCGCGGTATATATCGCCCATAGATCCTCGACCGAATCCGCATCGTAAACTCTCTCCAGAAAGGCTGCTGTCATGTTGCATGCCCCAG
>JAFLKA010000357.1 GCA_022712735.1 Marinosulfonomonas sp.
TGCTCATTTGTACACGAACTAAGACCGCATAACATTATCAGTTGGTCTAAGTTCTGTTACTCATAAACCACGTCTAATTGCTTGCCGTTTTTCCACATAGGCACCACAGACCCGGTGTTCCACTTGTAAAGCCACCCTACCACCTTGCGGCTTTTCCGGTCTAAAATTCGTTTTATTGGTTCTGCGTGAAGTCTTTTTGTGCGTGCCATGATTTTCCCTTTGCATTGACTGACAGCAGCACTTTCCTTGCCTGTTCTGAAAACCATTGAGGAAGGGTAAGCGGCCGCTTTCCCTGAGTATGCGCGGAGCTTGAGAGGATGGGGGTGAAACCAAATCGATAAGGTTGGTGCGGCCCGCAGCGTAGCGAGGACACGGCCTTGTCTATTTTGTTTCAGGGGGAAGGAAGTCGAAACTCCTTCCCCCTTCTAAGAATATTGCGGAGCGGCTTGCCGATCCTTCTATCAATACTTGCTGTTTAATTCTTCAATGACAGCATCGAGGCAAGACCAGAAAAGTGGTTCAAACTGCCCGCGCATCATCGCGCCGTCCGACGATAGACCAAGTGGGTCTTGTTCCTTGCGGAGTTGGTCGAGCATCGCAGCCGATATGCGCTTTGTGCTTTTATAGCCTTGGCGCATCGGCATTCGGTCCGCGTCGGCTTTTTCTACGAAAACCGCCTTTGGTTCGAATTGTTCAACCGCCCGCCTGCCCGCCAGCGTTATGGCATCTTTTGCTGATATGCCCTTCTTTTCTAAAGCAGTCAGTTTTTCGTTCTGATCGAGCTTCACAGCCGCCGACATTGCAATCTCGCGCTTGTCGTTAGGGTTTTCTTGCACAACCTTATGAGCCGATTTTATCACGGGCTTGGGGGCTGGTTTTGGTGTTGGTTTGGCCGCTGGTTCTGGCTTTGCCTTTTGTTCCGGTTGAGACGTTGCGGGTTGCTGTATTGGTTTCGCAACAGTGGTTGGAGCTTGTTCTATTTTTTCGGCAACCTTGTTTGTTGGCAATGGTTGAGAGAAGTCAGATGTATATGCGGGGTCTGTTCCCTTGATGGCTGTTCTTTTTTTGCGTGCCATTATTTTGCCTCCGTCAGGGCATCAAGGATGGATGCAGCTTCTTCAACGGCTTCATCAAAATGCTTTGCGTGGACCCGCATCAAGGGCATTTTGCTATTGCGTTTGTCCTCTGCGATTTGATGAAGAAAACCCTCAGCAGAAGCGTCTTTGTGCTGTTTTCGGTGCATGAAATAATCTTCCATGATTGGAAATTGTGAGACTGCTTGCCGCTCGACTTCGAGTTCTGCTTTGCTTTGCTTTGCAGGCACGTTCGACAGCACAACATGGAATGATGGCAGTGCGTCAGGGTCTTCGGCTCTCTCACGTAATCCGACATACCAGTTGAAGGTGTCCGTTGTGATTTCAAGATCGTCGTCACTGAGCATCATAGGAACGACAACGGCATCGCTCTCAGCGGCCAGATCGTCAGCCCATGCACCCGCCGCGCCGATTGTGTCGATAAAGATATAATCGGCGGTGTCATTTTCGTATGCCGCGTCGGTTTTTTCAGAGAGGTCTTTCACAACGGTCAGCGGTTCGATGATGAATAGAGGATCATTGATTTTTAGTTTATTTGCCCATCGAGCCAAAGCCTGCTGCGGATCAGCATCGAATACGAGGCACCGCTTGCCCTTTGACATCGCTGCACTCACTAGTGCGCGTGTCAGTGTGGTTTTACCAGCCCCGCCCTTGCGGGTCATTATGGCGATAACCTTCATATTGTCGTTTTGCATGTGTCCTGTTCCCTGTATCGTGTTCTTTGTTTACTGCTCTATGTCTCTTGTCAGGTGTTTAAGGTGGTTTGTCAAGTGTTGCGTGTATCGTGCGCTGTGTCGTGTAACTTGTCGGGTGTCGCCTGTTGCGTGTCCGTTGTTGCTTGCAGCCTGTAAATTGTATAGTGTATCTTGTAGTAGGTTAATTGTATCTTGTTGCCTGTCTTGTGTTTATTGTATTCTTTGCGGTGATGTACTTCATTTATGGTGTCGTGTTGATTGTATCTTGTCGCGTGGTGTCTTTTTGTCAACTTGAGACATACCGACGAGGCATTTCGAGCGAGCCTATCGACGTTTAGGGCCGACAGGCGGGCAGGAGGGCTGTCAGAGAGGCCGGTCTCGCTCATTTTGGTAGTGCGGGGGCCTAAAGTGCTAATGAGCCGTCAGGCGGCGCATTTTAGGCTTGGGCCGTCACCTTCGGTTTTGGGCCGGTCTCGCCTTTGGCTCGACAACCTCACCCAAGGGTTCGGTTTGCAGCGGAATACAATCACTCTTAACGACTTCGACAATGTTATAATTGCGGTGCAACTTTATAATTGCGTCGAAGTCTAAGTGATTGTATAGAAGATGGCAGGAAATAGGGAGACTTTGTTCGCATGGCTAGCCGCCGCCGCTTATCTGATTTGGAGCGATTGGAAATCGTCCGTGAAACGCAAAAAGGCGTTTCAGCACAGGTACTTGGGAAGCGTTTCGGCGTAACGCCGCGAACGATCCAGTACACTGTGAAGCGCGAAAAAGAGCGTCGTCGCGATACGGGCATGCGCACTGCATCAATCACCGTCGCCCTGACACCAGAAGAAGTTTTGGCGTTTGATGTGGTGGTTTCTCGACATGGCATAGCCAATCGAACAGAAGCTGTGCGCCGCTTAATCCAGTCTTCAAATGAGATATTTCAGCCTGACGAGCATCTAGCAGATGAGTTGAGGGGCTTTCGCTCAGCGTTAAACCGCGTAGGAAACAACGTAACCCAGATCGCTAAACGTATGAATGAATCGAATAATAAAGGGCTTCGCCCGTCATTTGGGCCAGCGAGTTTGGGGCAAATGCGGAGCCTTGCAGGTTTCGTTTTGGATTTCGCAGATCAGGTTGACCTCCTAACTCGCCGCAGAACGAATGGAATTAGCATGTTGGTCAACGCTACCTTGAAGGAGCTGGCTGATGGCGAAGAGTAATGCAGTCAGCGCAGTCACAGGCGAAATTTTCCGAGAAGGGTGGAGCAAGGTTCGTGGCTCCATGCAAGGACTTGGACAGAAGCGCCCCCAGATGGTTCGGGCGGCAAAAGGGCATCGAGCGGCAGTGTTTAAGCCAGTGCGGTCAGGTGGTTGTCAAACCAAGAAAGAACTGAGCAATCAACTTGAGTATCTAACAACAAAGTCCTCGCATATCGTGGACAGTCGTGGCGTACTCGACGGGAAGCGTCAGTTGAATGCGGATGAAATCAAAGGCGTTGTTGATCGGTTTTCAGGTAGGTGGAGTGAGGGTTTTAGGCCCAAGATGGGCCACACAACTCATATGCTCATGTCGTATCCAGTTGGCACTAAAGGCGAAGATGTACGGGATATTTCAGCAGGTGTTTGCGAGCGGTTTTTCGCAAATGATGAGCGCAACTTTGATTACATCATAGCGATCCACGAAGACCGGGATCATCCTCACGCCCACATAGTTATTAACCGCCGTTCACAAGAAGGCGAATATTTCTATCTGGGTAGGGATCACCACTTTAATTACGACGATTTCCGAACTGCGATGGTTGAGGAAGCCGAAAAGGTTGGTGTGCGCCTTGAAGCTACTAAGCGAGTGGACCGTGGCGATACGACTTACGCGCCACGGACCAAGGAAATTTACGATGCGAAAAAAGAGAACCGTGAACCAGTTCCACGCGAAAGGGTAGGGCGTGACCTTGACCGTGCATTGGCTGAAATTGCAATCGCCTCAAAATTATTTCGTTCCCTGGCCGCAGAGGCGTCGGCAGAGAACAGAGAAGATATTTCTGACGCCTTGTTCCGTGCGGGTGAAATACTCGCGACAGGCGGACAACTTGAACAAAATGGAGAAATTTACATGGCTAATCAAGAATCATTTGACGATCTGAGAGGACGTTTTGCAGACCGTGCAGAACGTGTTGAGCAATTTGTGCGTGATGCACCTGACAGTATGAAAGCGCGGTATGAAAAGCAGTTGGATGCGATTTACCGGAACGTCGCGCACATGCAGCCAATGGGTGTACGGTCTCAAACCTTGAATGATGCGCCTTCGGATACTGGAATATATTCAGAAACCAACATCAACAAAGACAATGTTGGCGTGATGAAAGAGCCGGAGACACGCGCCCAGATCGAGACTGCGTTGCGGGGGACTGGTATTTCATCATCGGCAATTATCGCGCGGGTAGAGCAGGGGGCAAGTAATGCGTCACTTGAGCAGCGTTGGATTGCTGACGATCTATCAAAGATTGCCAAGGAAGATGGGTTGAATCTTGAACGTCAGGAAGACTTGGCCGTGGCAGCGCAAAAACTGGACGAAGCGCATGTTCGCTTGGGCGAAACGCTAGAGCACGCAGAGGTGCTTCATGATGATGGAATTGTATTCAGTGACGATCAAGAGCGCCCATCGGATGCCGAGTTTGCAATCCAGATGGAAAATGCGGCAATCGAAAATTATCGAGATAATGTGTCAGAGGAAATCAGAGCTGAGGCCGGTGCTGCAATGGTTGAAAACGAGGGCATCCAGCGAGCAGAGCGTGAAGAAGCGCTAAGTGATAGTCAGCTAGAAACGGTTTCCTTCGAAGACCGCCAAGAATTGGAAAAGATGGAACGGGCCTTTGCGCGGACTGACTTTAACTATGGATATTCGGATAATTCAGCAGACCGTGAAGCAGGCAAGGTTGAAGTGGAAAGGGCATCCGAGCAGTTTCAAGCATATGCCGACAAATCACCAGCACATGCTGCCCTTGCATCTGAGATTTGGGATAAATCGACCGATATTATGCGGCCACCGGAAGGCTTTGTTGCTAAAGAAGATCGAGTTGATGTGCAGCTTGATGAAGCGACTGCCTATCGGAACGCCAATCCTGATATTCCCGTAGCAGAGAAGATTTTGCCGACGACGAGAAGTGGTGATACCTTTATCACGTATGATGCAGCGGGCAAATATAACGATGCCATTAACGATAAATTTGGTGAAGAACCACAAACAAAAGAAGACTTTGAAGCTGCAATTGCCGCCAAGTATCCTGACATGCCGAACGAACTGAAAAATAATTTGGCCGATGATTACAGTAAGTTCCGTGAGGCGTCACCAGAGATTATTGCCAAAGAGCAGGCCCGCCAAGACGAGTACCATACCCATCTCGAAGCCCAAGGGGTTAAGCCATATGAGGCTGGCATATTAGACAAGCCAGTGGCAGAAACCTCCGACGAAATTCGTCGTGTTATCGAACATGAGCGCACGGAGAAGATCGACGGGCCGTTTGATGTGGCTGGTAGCCGTGAACTGTTCCGCGGTGAAGTTGAGCGCGAGTTAAGTGATGAACAGGTCAACGCCTTGAAGGAAGGTGACGCAGATGCGTTTGATCAGGTTATTGATGACCGTCTGGACCGTCTTTACGCGGCAAAAGCCTATCTGCAATCAGATGAGGCCACAGCAAATAGTGATGCCACCCGTGAGGTTATTTCTGAAATCAATGATGAAGAATATGATGCACAGCGGCTGAAACACGTACACGCCAACACTGAGAAAGGGCAGACTCATGGATAAAGGAAAAATCGCAGCGGGCATCGTCCTTCTGACACTGTTGTTCTTTGCCATAGGCTATGTGATCGCAACAGCGTTTTTGACGTTTCGCGACTTTGGTATGAACGCTGAATTAGACTTCATGTGGTTGGCACAAAACTACCGAGGCTTGCAGCAATTTCGGCCAGATGACTTTCGTTTAGTGAATATTATTGTTGGTGGCTTTGGACTAGGTGGATTGCTCTTAAGTGCAGTCTTGTCAGGCAATGCTTTGACGAAGTTCGGCAGAACCGAATGGCAAAAAGCGGCGTACATGAAGAAGAATGGGTTTTTCAATAAACCCGGCCAAGGCTTCATCATCGGCAAGCTGGGGAAAGCGAAGGGTAACGGCAAACTTATCAGCTCGAAGGTTTTTCCACATGCGTTGATCGTTGCGCCGACAGGTCGCGGTAAAACGACAGGTTTTGTAATTCCCAATCTACTCACTTTCAAAGGGTCAGTAGTGGTGCTGGATGTAAAAGGTGAAAACTTTGAAGCAACGTCGCGGCATCGAGCGTCCCAGGGCGACGAGGTTTACCGCTTTGCGCCGACGGACTGGCACGACCGGCGCACGCATCGCTACAATCCTTTGCTGCGTATCGCGGAGCTAGAAGATCCTGACAGACAGCAGATGGAACTACAGTTGCTTGCGACACTTTTTCTGCAAGCGGACAGCGACCGCGTTCAGGGCCTATTGAAAGGTGGTATTGATCTGTTTGTCGCAGCCGGCCTTTTAGCGTTCGAACGCGAGAAACCAACTTTAGGCGAGATTTACCGGATCACTGCAAGCGGCGGTAATAAGCAGAAAGAGTTTATGAACCGTCGAGACGAGGTTCAGAACCGTGCCGCAAAGCTGATTTTCGAGCGGCTTGCATCGACCAATAACGACACGCTGACCTCCTATGTGTCATTGCTCATGACGTCTGGTTTGGATCAGTGGAGCAACCCAGCGATCGACAAGGCGACACGGATTTCTGACTTCGATTTTCGGACAATCCGAAAGAAACCTTTTTCAGTTTTTCTTGTTGTGTCGCCCAACATGGTGAAGCCATTGGCACCATTGATCCGGCTCTTCTTTTCGGATCTGATTTCATCAATGCAAGATAAAGAACCTGGACCTGACGAACCGTGGCCGGTCATGATCATGCTCGATGAGTTTAACCGCCTTGGGAAGATGCCGATTGTAACGGACAGCATTGAGACGTTGCGTTCATACAGAGGTCATTTGGCAATCGTTACCCAGACAATTCCTGCCTTGGACGAGATATATGGTGAGAATACCCGTCGCGCCTTGCAGGGCAACGCTGGTGTTAAATTGTATCTGACGCCATCGGATGAAAAGACGGTTGAGGAACTGAGCAAAGCAGTGGGTAAAACAACGAAGCGCGTTGTCACACGGTCACGATCAATTGGTAAAAACCCGTTCGAAGGGCGCAGTATGTCGGAACGCACTGAAGAAACTTCGCTGTTGCCAGAAGACGAGGCTCGGAGAATGCCACTTGATGATGTTATTATTGTAGTTGATGCTCAAATGCCTATCCGTGCCAAGCGTATTAAGTTTTACGAGGATCCGTTTTTTAAAGCGATCCATAGCGCGCAAAAGGGTGAACTGCCTTTTCCAGAAATGGAACTTGATAAAACACCGCTATCTGAGCAGGCAGCAGCTTCAGGGCCGTCGCAAGAACCTGATACGAGGAGTGCGCCAGAGAACCCGATGGATCAACCTGTAGTGGGTCAAGACCCAATGCCCGACGATGGGTTGGGTAGTGGCGTGATTAGGTCCGTTGCGACAACCAAAGAAGATGAAAATGCGTCTGTGGGTCTAGCGAGCAATCAGCCGCCGAGGAATACGGTGAAAACCTCATCTCGTAAACGTCAGGCTAAAACCATTGCGCAAGCCACCCGTGATTCCGAAGACCGACAGGGCCAACTTGATCTGGCAGTGCAGCAGAAACTTGATTTTCCCGATCAGGTGGCACCAACTGAAAAAGATCGAGCAGCAATCGAAGCAGCAGACGCGGAGCTGGCCGAGTTCGAAGCAACAGTGATGAAGGAAGGGCAGGGGGGTATGTCGGTGTCAGCCGCCTAATATTCTACGTGCTTGAAACCCAAAAGGCCCGCTTGGTTGAGCGGGCCTTTTTTTTCTACTTACCTGCAAGCCTGTCCGAGCGGGCCTTAAGGCGCTGTTGTTGAGCGCCGGTTCCTGTCGGTTGAGGCGCTCTTTGACTGTTGTTGGCGGGGAGGCTTGAACCCCGTGGTGGGTCTTTGAAACCCATCGCTTGTCTGACACGAATACCGGCGATTTCAGAGCCAGAAGCCGTGCCAACATTTTGTCTGGCGAAGGGATGTTGACTGCCTGACGCTGCCCGTCCAAATGCGTATGCACCGCCAAGACCGCTTGTCATAGCAGGCATGACAATGTTTCCGGAAATGGCGCGAACGATAAAAGGAGTGGCAATAATAAAGCCCTTCGCCATTAAGATCATCATAAAGAACGGTATCAATGCACCAATGTTCGACGCGCCAGCAGGATCGCCAAGCTCAGTAATCAACGCACCTGCTACACCAGTGATTGTGGCAAACACACCTGCCACAACAATTGGATACATTGCGAATGAAATGAGGGCTGACAGCCACCGAGCGAAGTAGTCTTTTGTTACATCGAACAGTGTCAAGAAGATCATAATTGGTGCCAACCCGATCAGCAAAGCAATCATAAGGCGGGATGCGACGAGGATAAACGCGGCAAGTCCACCAAGGATCGAAAGCATCAACACTCCGAGAATATCAAGCATGGCACCAGCCATCCAATTCAATTCTGATCCTGCTGCGTTGAGGTAAGTTCCAAGCTCATCAATCAAGGTATCAAATTCTTCGGCGAATGTTCCTGACGGGCCAGGAGCACCGCCACCGACTGACGCCACCAACGCCCCCGCGATACTATCAATTCCACTTAGGATTCCTGCTGAGAAAGCGTTGAATTGAATCCAGTTGGTCGCAAATACCCCAACTAAGGTTATCTTTACGGCAAGCCAGAATGCGGTCCTCCCATCCATAGATCGGATCTGAAAAACCATGTTGATGAAAACGAACGCAACCAACAATGTCGCGGCAATAACGATTAAAGTTCCGACAGTCGCCGCAACCGAGCCGAACTGCGTTTCAGCGGCTGAGTTCAGATAGCCTTCGGAAGTTTCTACGAAGTACGTTACGACGCTCATTTAGATCACCTTACCAATTGTTTTCTAGTTCACAGATAGGCCGTGCGATTTTACCCAAATCATTGGCAGTGCGTCGATATTCAGCAGTGCGTTGCTGAGTGTCGTAGCGTTCTAGCCGTGCATAATGCTCGTAGTAATATTCTTGAGCTGCGTCCCATGACGGAAATCGAATATCACACCCGCAAGACCGGCTTTCTGTAACGGCCTGCATTCCTTGCGCTCGATACATCATTTGCACCAACTGCCCTTTATGAGCCTCGCGTGGTTCAATATTTTCTATCCAATCAGGACGTGGCGGCTGTTCTGGACAAATGCGAGGTGCATCAGTTCCAAGTGTTGGGAGAAATTGGGCCGTTGCGCTCAACGGAGCGACTATGGCTAAGGTAGCAACAAATATCAGACGTTTCATAATTGCGCGGCCTCCGAACTTTCATTTTCTGTTATCTCGCGCTTCAAGAAAACGGTGACTTGACCCCCCAATTGACTGTTTGGAACAACCGAAACGACTTCAAAACCAGCAGCACCCCATTCTTTCAGGGCGGTGCTCATTTCTAAGTACCCCTTTTTGTTCGTATAGTTGAAGTTCAAGACTTCATGTTCAAACTGTTTCATTTTCGGTCTCCTTCTTCATTAGCGCCGGGAAGATAAAACTGTGTAATCCCACGATCACCCAAATGACGCCCAGCCTGAATTATTACATCAATCGAGCTTTCTATGTATTGTATCATATCTTGGTAAGTCATTGGTACGTCGGTTTTTAATGCGGCAATTGCTAGGCGCTGGACTGCCAGTTGGGGTGTCTCCGCGTGAAGCGTCGTCATAGATCCCCCATGTCCTGTGTTTATCGCTTCAAGGAACGTCATGGCTTCTTTCCCACGCACCTCACCAAGAATGATCCGATCTGGCCGCATTCGAAGTGTTGAAGTCAAAAGCACATCGGCAGACTGCACTTCAATGTCACGATTTGAAATAAGCGTTACTATATTGGGTTGTGTCGGTACTAATTCGGCGGCTTCCTCGATTGTGATCAGACGTTCTTCGTCCGAAATATAGCTGATGATTTTTCTACAAGCGACGGTCTTACCTGTCGATGTACCACCAGAAACAATGACGTTCAGACGTTCTTCAACGCAGAACTTAACAGATGCCTCAATATCGCCAGTTGCAACGATGTCTCGTAGCTTCTGATTCCTCGCCTCGCGATGATCTTGAAGGTCACGTTCTTCACCAAAGAGAAATTTGAGCTTAATATCGTCCAGTGACAATGTTGAAAAAAACCGAAGGGCGATTGAATAACCGCCCCGCACAACAGGATCTTGTATGACCTGTGCACGAATGGGACGATTGTGATAATCGACACTGACTGATGCTATCGGCTTCTTACGACTAATCTGGGTTTCAGCAACAGCGGCGATCTGTGTTGCCAGATCACCAACTTGCTGTTTTAACCACTTGGTTTCTAGGCGGCGCATGAAATGATCACCCTGAAATTCACCCCAGATGGAACCATCTGGATTGATACAAATTTCAATTACATCATCCCGCTTGGCTTCTTCGAGCTGGTCTAGGGTGTATTCGAAGTGTGTTGCCATCCTAGAAAATCTCCACGTCGCGATCAACCATGACCGTAATGCGGGAGCCTTGGTCCACATAGATAACAGGTCCAATGGCAAGATATTCGCCCAACACAGTGTCGGTGCTGTCTGATAGATCATCCCCAACATCTTCCAAAACTTCAGATGTGGTTTCATCATTAACCTGTGCCGCTGCCGCACCTGGTAATGCTGTGATCAACGAAATAAGTGCAGCAGAACCAAACCGAGTGCCAAAACGGGTATCGACAATGCCAGTCACGCCAGAGCGGCCTAGTTCGTCGCCACCAAAAGAGCTGATTACAAGGGTTTGATTGCCTGGAAGGATAATTCGATCCCATGCTACAGTGACACGCTTCTGTGCAATTTCCACACCAGATTGATACCGTCCAATAAGACGTGACCCACGAGGAATAAGGACGCGCGACCCGTCAAATGAATGAACGTCCTCAGAAATAATTGCACGGATTGGGCCGGGAAGGGAGCTATCAAGTGCCGTCTCAGTTACAGCTTGGATCATTGTTCCTTGAACAACCGTGTTTGCAGGGTTTGCAATCACTTCTGCTTGCGTCACTTGGGACGGTACTGCGCCGTTGGTCACAAAATCTTGGACAGCACTAAGTGTTCTTTCGCTGAGGCCATTGTCCGGCGAAGCACCGGCACCACCACCGAACGCAATAGTTGGTGATTCAATACGAGCTTGTTGGAAAGCTATTTCCGCAGCGCGGCGTCGTTCAAGCTCTGCAATTCGGCGCGCTTCTTCTTGATCCTCTTGTGACGGGCCAGTGCTTAAGGGGGCTGGTGTTGGTGCTTGAAGCATCGCAAGTTCGAGATCCATGCGTAGTTTTTCAAGATCACGGTCACGGGCGTCCAGTTCTTCTTGAAACTGGCTTTGTGCGCTTAATGACGATGCCTGTAGGGCCGCTATCTGTTCCCCCAGAGCGTTGATTGCATCCGCCGCCGCAGTGTCTTCTTCAACAACAGGAACGGGTGCATTTTGGATAGCTTCAATCTGAGCTTGCAGCGCAGCAAGTCGCTCTAACAACTCTGCATTAGGCTCGGATTGTGTCTCGACTACCTGAATTTCACGGGCAGGGGGGACGAATGGTTCAATTATGCCAAAGTTTTCTCCTCCAGCCTGAAATTCCTCTGGCTGCGCGACTGGCATTGGAACATCCACGCTTGGCTGCAACGAAATGTATGCGATGCCGCCTAGTGCTGCTATCCCAACGATCCCTGCGATTGCTTTGCCAACCGAGGTTTTTTTCCTTACGCCAGTGGCAGGGGTATCTCCCCCTTCCAAATCAGCAAGACGTTTTCTTAGATCATCTTGTTCGCTCATGATCCTGTGCCTCCGTTTGATGTGACTTGGATACAGACAACTTCATCGCCAAGACGAAGAACCCACTGCCCACTGACGCCTGATACGCGCATTACACCATCTTCAATTTGCTGAGAGTTCACAGTTCTTTCCCGTCCACTTGTGGACCTAAACACAGCCGGAACCGGCGCATTACGGGGGAACTTGAAATATGTGAACGTCCCATCATCCCAAACAGTTGTTGGTGTGAACGCTGTGCGATCACTGACGGCATAGTTGTAGTTCGGAGCTTGTTGCGCGACGGCGTTCGTGGCCCTTGCATTGTCTTCTGGATACCGAAACTGCACCACATAGTAGGTTGGGGATGTTGCTTCTTGGACGTTGAAATAATAACTTCGCCGATTGGTATACACAGTGATGTTGGTGTGAACACCACGAGCGTTTGGTTTCACAGCAAACGCTCGACCACCGGGAACGCCATCAAGCTGAAATCCCTCGGTGTCACCAGCGATGATTGAGCGGATTGTTTCACCTTGCCCAAACTCAATAGAGGTTACGTGGGTCAGGCTGACATTGAGACGATAGACTTGCCGCTCTTGATAAGTTGCTACGCGCACGCGTCTATCATTCGGGCCTGCGCGGGGGATGGATTCAGCAAATACCGGACCCGTAAGTAGCGCAAGGGCTAGCGACAGAAAGGTAATTTTCGTGGTTTTCATCTTAGTTCTCCAATCTGTCTGAGCGAATGGCATATTCAGTGACCGTAAAGCCGAACGGGTTAGCCCGAACATCGTCAATGGATCGTCGTTCTTCGGGTCTAAATTCAAAGAGCATTGTTGCCGTGAATAAACCGCCCTGAACCCCTTGGTTCGAGGTGAGGCGTTTACGCATCCGTACTTGAGCCCTGTTCGTACCAATCCGGTTGATGCTGAGAATTTCCACTTCAAGACGGGCGGTAGGGCCGTATAGAGTTGGTGGATAATTTGGATTGGCGCTATCCCAGAGCGCACGCATTGAAGCTTTGGCGGCACGATCCGACTGCTCAAGAATGGCACGAACGCGCACATCGTTATCAAGCTGGTTGTATGTTTCCCTGTCGGTCACATACCGGAAGGCCACAGACTCAATAATCGCCTGATTTTCCGTTACATGCACGGCATTAACGATTGCGTTTGGCAGCGCCATACCCGTCTCTGGGTTGAAGGGCACGACTACCGGAGCTGGGTCTACATCAAGGATAGAGACTGCCACTGCCGACAAGCATCCTATAATTCCAAATGCCATGCCTGCGAATGCCAGTTTTTGCCAAAGCTCTTCACGGCGACGGGCGCCATAGATTAGCTCTTCCTCAATATATTCCTTATCAGTAGCCACTTTACTATCCTCGCTTAGTTTGCCGACAGTGTTGGCAGAGTGAAATCCATGAATCGTTGTTCTTCAGCCAGTGTTGCGGCATCCAAGACACCAGCTTGGCCTGCGCCAACTGTTTGCACCGCTTCCAATTGCCATTGGGCGACCAGCGCGATTGCAAGTTCCGCAGTAACTCGGGTGTTAAGGTCAACACTGTCTTTGAGTTCTTCCATGTCGCCAATCAGGCCGACGAGACGATCTACACGTTCCAGTGATTGACCGGCCTCCTCATAGCTGTTCTGAGCTGCCGCTGAAATGACGGCACTTGTGGTTGCTTGCTGGGCTGTTCGTTGAGCCCCTTCTTGTCCACTGTTTGCCATTTCCGACAAGGTGTCTTCATCAAAACCAGCATCAGATAGCACTCGGTCCATTTGGGTGCGGATGCCGTCGGCACCGTTGCCCGAAAGTTGGGACCAGTCGCCATTTTGAATTGCGTCAATCGTACCGAGAATGTCACCAAACTCTTGATCCAGAATGCCGTTTAGTTCGTCCTCAAATCGCGTTGTGATAATTTCAGGAAGTTCCATCAAGCCTGAAAGCGCAGCATATGTTTCTTGGAGTTGGGCATATTGTTCGCGTAGTGTGTCCAACTGAGCCAAGGCTTGCTGCAACTGTTCGTTTTGCAGCACTTCATCTTCAATCATCTGCCGCAGTTGGCTTATCTCTTGCGCAATATTTTGCACATCAACGGTTGGTACGCCTTGAGCATAGGCAGCGCCGCTGCCCATAAGGCTAGGTGTACCTATGATCGCCGTAGCGCCGATCATGCTTGCAGTGATTGTTTGGCGTAAAATTGCTCGTGCTGTTGTGAATTTTTCCATTAGTCGAGTTCCTCCAATGTGAAGTCCATAAATTGATTTTCCTGTAGTTGCGCTGCGGCCATAGCCATTTGAGCGTCACTAAGGGGGCGGGTTCGGGCAGCTTTCAAACGGGTAAGGACCGCTACAAGACGAACAAGTTCAGCTCGTGCATAGGTGTTCAGTGCCATCGACTCCTGTACGTCCTGTGTTTGTCCAATTCTCTCTACGATGTTGCGAACACGGAGAGCCGCGGCCTCAATATTCTGCATTGAGCCATTTGCGTAGAAACTTGCCCCACTACCAGAAATAGATAGGTTTGAGTTCGCCAGCAGCGCAGGATCAATCGTGCCAAGGGCATCAATGCCGCCGACCCGACCAAGATACTCATTATATTTTGCTGGAATAACCTGCACATAATGCTGGGTTTCTTTGAAAGGAGGCACACCACCGTAATTCTGCACATTCCCTGGCCCAGCATTGTATGCGGCGAGGCCATGGATGATGTTTCCATCAAACATGCGTAGCATTTGAGCTAGGTAACGCGCTCCACCTTCGACTTGCAAATATGGGCTGTCATAATAGGCAGGGTTGATACCAAGATCACCAGCCGTTTCGGGCATGATCTGCGTGAGACCGAACGCACCTACAGGAGACCGAGCGCCAATAGTGAAGCGGCTTTCCTGCCAAATCAGTGCTTGAAGTAAACACCGCCACTGGACAACAGAAAGGCCAGCTTGACTTACACCACTTAGCCCATGGGTTTCTTGCGCCACACGGATGATAAGTTGTTCGATGTTCAATTTTGCATCACCGAACATTTGATCGCCAGCAGGGTTAATATCGGTAGGTGAATAGAGCGTATCAGCAGACTGTTCGGGCAGTGCGCCGTCTTCGAGACCTTGCACCATGCTTGGTACATTCTGTCCACCAAAGCTGGATTGAGCATCCAATATCTGTTGCAATATACCAAGTTGTTCAACCTCTATCGCGGCGATAGCTTCCGCCGTTGATAGTCTTTCTGTTTGACGGGCCAAATCGGCTTCACGGCGAAGGTTCGCAGCTTCATTTCTTACGATCAGGCCCCGATCCACTGTTGGCACACCTTGGCTGAACGAGGACGTTGCCCAGATCAGGCCAATCGCCGTTAATGAAAGGGTTGAACGCATTACTCGATCCCCGCGCCAGTTGGACCGCCAAGGGCAGTGAATCTACAGTCAGATACGGGTACCGTTTTAGTAGATACGCGAGCATCATTCTGTGGGAGAAAACTCAAACTATTTGCCGAGCGTGTGACAACTCCTGTATCGCTGGTAGCACTACGGCTACCGTCAAAGCAGTTTGCTTGCAGGCCCTTATATTCACCGCAGGCACTTAGGCCGAGAAGGCCGAAAATAATGAATGGTGTAAATTTCATTCTACTCTCCAAAAATCTTGACGTTGACGGTAATCGGCACCCACCAACTGTTCACCTTTTTCCATCCCACCGAGGATAGTTAGTAATGGCCCAAGGGCGCTTAGATCAGCATTGACAACGACGGATCCTTGATCGTCCCGCACAAGGCCCAAACGCGAACTACTGGCTGTATTCAGCAAGACGTCGAGTTCTTTATCTTGAAGGTTAAGCATGTCGAAATCTGAGGCTTTGGCCTTGATATTCGGCAATAAAATCTGTGTAGGAACGGCCTCAACAATCGTTTTGCCAGTGCGCGTTTTTTCAAGCTGGCTCGCGAATTGTGTCATCATCACAACGACTGCATTTTGCTTGCGAACGGAGAACAACCAGCTTGCAAGTTTTTGTTCGAAGTAGTGATTGTCGAGTGCCTTCCACGTTTCATCAACAATGATGAGTGTTGGCTTTCTGTCTTCCAAAACACGTTCAATGCGACGGAACAGGTATGACAGAACTGCCATGCGTTCAGTTTCACCAGCGTTGTCCAAAATCCCCGTTAGATCAAAGCCGATAAAGTCACCTTCAAGTGAGAAGGAGTCTTCAAGGTTTTGTCCGAAAATCCAGCCGTAGCGGCCGTCAGCAGCCCATTCGAGTGCACGTTGCTGTAAATCGCCATCATCATCAGTTGATGCAAACAAGGACGCCACACTCGACCAGTTCCGCAAAGATGGGTCTGCCGCTTCGCTATTCTGACGAATTACATCTTGTAATTTGGACCGTTGAAGGGGTGTTAAAGGCTGATCTGGACGTAAGAACAGCGATTCAACCCATTCATTCAACCATGCTTGACCTGCAACATCTGTCTCTGTCCAGAGTGGGTTCAGACCAGTCGGCTCACCAGCCTTGATCGACGAATATGTACCGCCATTGGCACGAACCGCCATTTCCATGCCCAAGCGATAATCAAGGCAAAAAACCCTCACGCCAGCACGTCGAGCTTGGGTTGCTAAAAATGCTGATAAAACTGATTTACCCGAACCTTGACGACCTAAAATAAGCGTATGGCCGTTTGTAGGCTCTGCATCAGGCGAACCCTGCTCATGGTAGTTGAACCGGAAGCCTGAGCGTTCAGGTGTTGGCAACATGGTGATTGGCTTGCCCCAAGGCACTTCATGACCAAGCTTTCCCATCGGAGTTCGATGAAAGGCCGCAAAGTCTGCGAAGTTTTTGTTTGTGACAGCAGCCTTACGACTACGTTTGGGAGAGTTTCCGGGGTGTTGCGCAAAATAATGAGTGCGAGCGGCAAAAGCTTCATTGATTAGCTTTACACCTTGTGTCGCCGCGCTGTTGCGAATCTCGCCTGAAAGATCATCAAGATCAGCAGCGGTTTTTGCAAAAACGGTCACAGTCATATGGTGGTCACCGAAACTTAGACGGCGGCTTTCAAGATCATCGAGGGCGATTGTGAGATTTTCAAGTAGCGAAATCGCGCCATCTTCGGAGGCACGCATAAGGCGTTGTTGTTTCTTAATGCGTTCAGACATCAAGTTACTATTGATGGGGGTGAATGAGTGCGTAACGACCATATCAACTGGCAAATTGAGTTCGTCAAACATGGTGCAATTGGTTTTTTCAGGGTAGCTTTTCACGGCGAAAGTCGTGCCGATACGATTGCCGACACTACCACCTGATAGCTCGAAATTTGCGCCTTTGAATGTTACCCGTGTATTGGCAACGTCTTGAGCGAGATACCCGTACTTTGAGCCTTGATGGAGCGGCAATTCTTGACCAGTATTCAATCCACCCAAGAAGCCAAGAAGTTCGCCACTTGAGGCCGTGAGTAGGCGGGGCGACATATCAGAAAAAGTTGATTTCAGAAAACCAACGACCTCTCCAAGTGCACGCAACCGCTTTTCAGTTTGGGCATTTAGCTGTGCGATGGAATTTTTACGGTTGAATGGAAGTTTAGAGCGTGCGCCTGGACGACTAATAACGGTAAGTGTCAGTGTTTTGTCACGCATCCCATAATTTGATAGTGATGCTCTCCATTTGGCATCTACAGCAGAGGCAAAGTTGTCACCACTCACCGGAGGCAAATTGTGATCAACGGCCTTGGAAACTTTGTGAACATAAAAGGCAAAGCCCTCACCAATCTGAGCGACAATTGAGGCAAACAATCCCCGAATTTTATCAAGCTCTTCATCATCTTTGGTGTAGCTGTTGATTCCAGCCAATCGAATGCACTGGAACAGTTCATTTCCCCGTGTCCTGACAGTTTCATCATTTGTCAAACTCACATAGGGCAACATATGGGCAAGGTCTTTTTCCTTCGCTACCCACGTTGGTAGTAGTGTCATTGGATCGAAGTTTGGTTCATGGACCATAACTGTCACCTCCATGAATTTTGCGGTTTGCTGTGGGGGGTGTCTCTTGTAACGTCGTCACTACAACGTCGAGAAAATTTGGATCCCAATCTGCGGCTTTCCACAGAAGAGGGTAGGCGATCAGACCAGCAAGCCCAATCGCCCAATGTTGTACCCAGAGGAACACCAGAACAGACCCAAACAACCAGACCATCGCATACATGATGGGCAAGCCCAGCAGTTTAGGAGGTCGGATGAGGCCCAGAAATAATGGAGACTGTTCTGACATTCGTTGAGTTCCTTACGTGGTCCAGATTGCGGCAACGATTGTCGGTGCAGCAGCAATACCCGCGATGCCGATAATGACCCAAAGGGCCTGACGGAAATCGAGAATACCAAAGAGCCACGACAAAAAGACGCCAATCAAAGCGAGTGTGCCGATCACGATTCCAAGCGGGCCTGTAATCGCATCAACGATGCCTTGGAGGACGTTCTGAACTGGCGACAGGTCGATGGATTGTGCCAACGCCGGTTGCGCCAGCATCAGGAATACACCGCATAGTGTCATCATATTGGTAGTGTTTGGCTTCATGAAATTTCTCCTTCTAGCCGGTTGAACACGGCCAGCACTCGGCTGACGTGATTTTGGGTTTCCCGATAGGGTGGAATACCCGCGTATCGCTCAACAGCATTTGGGCCAGCATTATAAGCAGCCAATGCATGTTGAGCGTTCCCGAATTGGACTAGCATCATGAGAAGATACCGAGCCGACCCGTCGAGATTTTGGTGCCAGTTGTGCGGATCAACACTTAGATCACGCGCTGTTTCTGGCATCAGTTGCCCCAATCCAATCGCCCCGACAGAACTGCGGGCGTTGATATTGTAGGCACTTTCAATTTCAATATTTGAGCGGAACAAGAGCCGCCATTCAGTCACAGACAAGCCAGCTCGCCGCAGGGCAGGGTGACTTGCATACCGCATAGCGGTCGCATCAATTTCTTGAAGAATTTCTGGACGGGGCGTCACGCCTCTTGGGGCGACTGATGCCACTCGGAAGGTCTCGGAAGACGCATCCGCGCCTTCCGTAGGTTCAGCAGTCTGATTTCCAAAAAGCTGCAAACCATCGGCGGCAGAGCCTTGGCCCACACCGTCATTGTAGTTTCGTGAAAAATTATCTTGGGAAGACGATTCCGACAGTGAACCGTCGCCATTCATTACCAGCACCATGCTTTGCGGAAAAGCTGGGGTACTGGCGAGGGTTAGAGCGGCAGCACTAGCTGTCGCCAACCTCCAAAAGTTTGTCTGGTAGGACGTGTATTGTACGACCCCCTTCAACCATTGGAATGTTGATTTGCGGGAAGCCCATACTTTCAAGGAAGGAGATAAGGCCGTTGGCTGTTTTGAAGGTGCGAACGGCAATCTCGTCGTCGTCGCCCAATTTCTTGCGGGCGGGAACGAGCAGCTTTTCGTAGGATCTATCTTTGTTAACGACGCGGATAATCCAAATGCCGTACCAGACAGCAGCTTTCTTGTGTGCAGTGGTCCTGCACACAACCTCTGCTTGATACCCACTGTGCATGAGTGTTTTGAAATGAGTTTCTGTAACCACATTCGGCGCTTCTTTGTTTATATCATTAGCCACGCCCTGCGCCTCTTTTCGGTTAGCAGCAGTGGCACCCTTCTCAGGTACCACCACATTACAATGTTATAATGAGCACATCAAGTTATAATATTGTCACCTGACGAAACTCTCTCTATAAGCCACCCTTACGCAATTGAATGAATTTTTCCAAGCAACTTAAGGGTACTAGCATCGTGTCGAAGTCATGGAATATCACTTACAGTCTTATAATATGGTTTGTTTTTATGGGGTCATTGGCGCAAGCCGAGACCTGTTTGGTACCATCCAGACCCTTTGTTCCAAGTGATCCAGCAGCCGCGAAAGAATACGAAGACCTGATTCGCCAAGATTTTGAAAATTACATCTCCGATGTTCAGGGCTATTTCCGCTGCATAGAAGGTGAACGCGCTAGGGCGTTCACCGAGGCTCAAGAAGTCAGTCAAGAGTACGGTCAGTTCGTTCAACAAGTGGCAAATTGACGATCAACCGCTAGTTGATAATCCTAACCATGTCGGATATTCTTATTGGTGAGACCGCGCCTTCAATGAAATCAAAAGCTTAGATTTTCAAATTTCTGAGACTCAAGGGTTCGCGAATCTTCAGCTGATTAATTGAAGAGCGGACTTTCGTTTAACGTGCACCAAAGGCGACCTTGAGTGTTCGATTACTGGACTTCCTCTGTGCGGACGAAGCGCCCCTAAAATCAAAACTATCTGGCACGCCACAGTTCGGCTTGCCGGAGGGGGACATACAGGTCCAGGGCTTAGAAAGGGGAAGTGCTTTGACGCTTGACGTATGCCGTCATTATTATTATGTTGATAACAATGATACAGGGCTATCGAGACAAAAAGACTGAATATTTTGCAGACGGGAAATTCGTAAAATCATTCCAGGGGTTTGAAGCCCAGGCTGAAAAGAGACTGGCGATCCTGAACGCGGCTCCTGCACTCAATACCTTGCGAGCGTTACCAAGCAACAGGTTGGAAGCGCTGCGCGGGGACAGGTCAGGGCAGTATTCCATTCGCATCAATCAGCAATGGCGTATTTGTTTCGAATGGTCAGAAGGCCAACCTGGGCCCTCAAATGTTGAAATCGTGGATTATCATTAAGGAAAGGAGGTTCCACATGTTTATGAGAACTGTTCATCCCGGCGTTATCCTTAAGGACGAGCTGGAAGAAATAGGCATCACGCCGACCGAGTTTGCACGCCAGATCGACGTGCCACCCAACCGCATCAGCCAGATTATTTCTGGCAAGCGCGGCGTAACAGGCGACACCGCGCTTCGGTTCGGGCACTGGTTTGACACTGATCCGCAGTTTTGGATCAATCTACAGGCGCAGTATGAGCTTGCCGTAGCAGGCAAAGAAACGGGCGATGTCATCAAGCGCTTGCCGACAAAAGCGACCTTACCACCTCAAGCAGAGCAGCCGAGGTTGGTTTAATGCTTGGCGCTAAGCATGATTGCATGCAATTATCAGGGTTATGGATTGTTTGAGAAAATTACTTCTCGACAACCGCTAGCTGTGCGAAAAATAGACGGGCATAAGCGCTCAAAATAAAAACAAGCCAGACGGCAGGACAGGCATTCTTTCAATGACGAACAGTTCTCTACAAGCACTTTTAAGTTCATACCGTGAAGCAGCGCGCACGGAGCGCGATAAGGGTACATATTTTGAGCGGCTCTCCGTTGCCTACCTGTCCAACGACCCCGTGCAGGTCGAATTGTATCAGGACGTTCAAACTTTCGCTGATTGGGCGGCAGAGCATGACTGGGATCGGCGCGATACCGGTATTGATCTTGTTGCTAAGCTTCGTGACGAAGAAGGTTACGCTGCGATCCAATGCAAGTTTTACGATGCCTCTTACCGCATCAGAAAAGAAGACATTGACAGCTTTATATCGGCATCAGGCAAAGACCCCTTTAAACGGCGCGTGATCATCGACACCACAGAAAAATCGTGGAGCGAAAATGCCGAAACAATGATCCGAGGGCAGGCCATCCCGACGATCCGCATCGGGCTCACCGACCTTCAGGAAAGCCCTATCCTTTGGGAAACCTTCGCCACAAAAGGCGAGGTTGTCCTGGCGGATAAGAAACGGCTTCGCCCTTTTCAGAAAGAAGCATTGAACGATGTGCGGGCAGGGCTTGCTGAGGCCGATCGTGGCAAGATGATCATGGCTTGCGGCACTGGCAAAACTTTCACCAGCCTAAAAATCGCAGAAGACCTAGCAGGGCAGGGCAAGCTTGTGCTCTACCTTGTGCCGTCTCTGGCGCTTATGTCCCAAACTGTCCGCGAGTGGACGGCAGACACAGATATACCCTTACGTTCCTTCGCAGTGTGTTCTGATGCGCAGGTTGGCAAACGTCGCCAAAGTGCAAATGACATTGCTGAAATCGACATTCTCGACCTGGCCTTTCCCGCCTCGACTGATGCCGCCAAACTAGCCGAGAGCGCAAACAAGCCCGCGCCAGAAAAAATGACCGTGGTATTTGCCACCTATCAATCCATTCAGGTGATCGCGACCGCCCAGAAAAATCACGATCTTGCAGGGTTCGACCTTATCATTTGCGATGAGGCACACCGCACGACTGGGGCAACCCTCGCGGGCGATGATGAATCCAACTTTGTCAAAGTTCATTCCAATGACATGATCAAAGCAAAAAAGCGGCTCTACATGACCGCCACGCCACGCATTTTTGGCGATAATGTGAAAAGCAAGGCTGACGAAGTTGACGCCGTTCTCGCCTCGATGGACGATGAAGCGCTTTTTGGGAAAACGCTGTTTTATCGCGGCTTTTCCTGGGCGGTGCAGAACAACCTTCTTACTGACTACAAGGTGATTGTTTTGGCCATGGACGAAGGGCTTATCAGCTCTGGCGTGCAAAAGCGCCTTGCCGACAGTGCAAGCGAGCTCGTGCTTGATGACGCGACCAAGATCATCGGATGCTACAAGGCTTTGACCAAGACGGACATGAAGGAAGATGTAGCCGCAGACCCCCATCCGATGCTTCGAGCCATCGCTTTTTGCAAAGACATAAAGAGCTCAAAACTGATCCGCGATGAATTCTCAGCCGTGGTTGATGAATTTCTTGGCGTTGATCTGCTTTTTGAAGATGAGGAAGACGACGACAAGCTGCGTTGCGAGATTGAACATGTGGACGGCACGTTCAATGCTAAAAGCAGGGGCGTGCTTTTAGACTGGCTGAAGGCCGATGCGGGCAAAGATACCTGCCGTATCCTGACCAATGCCCGTTGCTTATCCGAGGGCGTGGACGTGCCTGCCCTGGACGCAATCATGTTCATGCACCCACGCAAGAGCCAGATTGACGTTGTGCAATCGGTTGGGCGTGTCATGCGCCGCGCTGAAGGCAAAAAAATGGGTTACGTGATCCTGCCCGTGGGCGTGCCCGCCGGTGTAGAGCCAGAGGTTGCCTTGCGCGATAACGATAAATACCGCGTTGTCTGGCAAATTCTGAATGCCCTTCGCGCCCATGATGACCGCTTTGACGCGACCATCAACAAGGCGTCGCTTGGTCAGGACGTGAGCAGCCACATTGAAATCATCGGCATTACAGGCGCGCAGAGCGACGAGCTGAAGGCCGTGACCGCAGTTGTCGAAGACCTTCCCGTCAAAGCCGCCGCCGCCAAGTCGAACATCGGCACGCCTGGGCGCGATCCCGTTACTACCTCTGATACGCAGATGGAAATGTCCTTTTCGGTGGATGAATTTTCCCGCGCGATCATGGCCAAGATTGTCAAAAAATGCGGCACGCGCGATTACTGGGAAGACTGGGCAACCAACATTGCCGAAATTGCCAAGAACCACATCACCCGCCTCAAGGGCATCTTGGAAGACCCTGACACGCCCGCGCGTAAAGCCTTTGATGCTTTTCTTGCAGAGCTCCGCGATGATCTGAATGACACCATTTCCGAGGACGACGCGGTTGAAATGCTGGCGCAGCACATCATCACGCGGCCCGTATTCGAGGTGCTTTTTGAAGGTCACCAGTTCACCAGTGAGAACCCCGTTTCGCGTGCCATGCAGCGTGTTCTGGACGAGCTGAACGAGGCCAATCTCGACAAAGAATCCAAAGACCTCGAAAAATTCTATGCTAGTGTGCAGCTTCGTGCTGAAGGAATTTCCGACCCGTCCGCAAAACAGAATTTGGTCAAAGAACTATATGAAAAATTCTTCAAGAAGGCTTTCCCTCGCACTACCGACAAGTTTGGGATCGTCTACACACCTGTCGAAGTTGTGGATTTCGTTATTCACTCGGTGAATGCGGTTTTGCAGGAAGAATTCTGTCAGACGTTAGGCTCTGAAGGCGTCCATATTATTGACCCGTTTACTGGCACAGGCACCTTCATCACGCGGCTCTTGCAATCCGGCCTGATCGCACCAGAAGAGATGGAGCACAAATTTCGCAATGAAATCCACGCCAATGAAATTGTGCTGCTGGCCTATTACATCGCTGCGATCAACATTGAGGCCGTGTATCATGGGCTTCAGGGGGGCGACTATGTGCCGTTTGAGGGTATCTGCCTGACTGATACCTTCCAGATGTATGAAAGCGACGATCTGATCTCGCACTACATGCCAGACAACTCGGAGCGCCGCAAACGCCAGAAGGCGACGGATATTCGCGTCATCTTTGGCAACCCGCCTTATTCCAAGGGGCAGGATAGCGCCAACGATAGCAATGCCAATGTTGAGTACCCCAGCCTAGATGGCCGCATCCGCGATACGTATGCCGCACTGACGGCGGCGCAGAACAAAAACGGGCTCTATAACAGCTATCTGCGAGCCTTCCGCTGGGCCAGCGACCGAATTGGTAACGATGGCGGCGTGGTGGCCTTTGTCACCAATGGTGGTTGGCTGGATGGGAATACAGCAGCAGGTGTACGGAAGTCCTTCGCGAAAGAGTTCACTGATCTCTATGTTTTCAATCTTCGCGGTGATGCTTCATTGACTGGCGAGCGTCGCCGCCGAGAGAAGGGCAATATTTTTGGAGCGGGTACGCGAACTCCGATCACCATCTCGATCTTGGTGCGTAACCCGGATTCAGCGCATAGCGGACGCATCCATTATCGCGACATTGGCGACTACCTCGACGAGAAAGAAAAGCTGGCGATTATTCGTGACTTCGGCTCGATCGACGGAATTTCCCAAGATGATGACTGGACTGTGATCGAGCCGGATGAACACGGTGACTGGATCAACAAGCGCGAAGGGTCTTTTGACCAATTCATCAAGATTGGTGACAAGAAGGACAAGACGGTGGAAACGCTGTTTGATACGTATTCGGCAGGGGTAAAAACCCAACGTGATACATGGTGCTTCAACCGCTCTCGGACGGGACTTGAATGCAATGTGTCGTCCCTGATCGGGACCTACAATCGCGAACTAGAGAAAGCTCGGGTAGCAGAGGAGGCTTCAGAGCCTGCACCGGTCTTGCTCACTGATCCGAAGCAAATCAACTGGAGCGCAAACCTTCATAACTCTTACAAAAAGGGAAAAGCACTTTCGATTGATGAGGGCGTGTTTGTTACTTCGATTTACCGACCATTCTGCAAAGAATGGCTGTTTTACGGTCGTCGTTTGAACGAGCGTGTTTATTTAATGCCGTCCCTATTTCCAGAGGATGGACGTGAGAATCTCGCAATCTGCGTTTCGGCCCCCGGCCATGCAGCGGGTTTCACGGTACTCATGACTGACAGTATTGTAGAGCTTTGCGTTGCGGCCATGAAAGGCGGCACGCAATGTTTTCCGCTCTACATCTACGATGATGCCGACACTGGTTCGAAAGACCTATTTTCGGATGCAGCGCAAACGACACGCCGCTGCGGTATCACCACCGAAGGCCTCCGTCATTTCAGAGCGGCCTACCCCGGTGAGACAATCACCAAAGAGGACATCTTCTATTATACCTACGGTCTGCTGCATTCCAAGGAATATCGGAAACGCTATGCTGACAATCTGACCAAGGAACTGCCCCGCATCCCTTGCGTGAAGAAGGCCAAAGACTTTCGCGCCTTCGCACAAGCTGGCCGCGATCTTGCAGATATGCATGTGAACTATGAGAGCATTGAGCCTTACCCCGTCACCTTCAAGCAAGGCGACCGACGCACTTGGGTTTATGACGATGCCGAGGCGTTCTTCCACGTAACCAGGATGAAGTTCGCGGGTACGCGTCCCAACCTTGACAAAACGACGGTGGTCTACAACGCCAATATCACGATGCAGGATATTCCGTTGGAGGCTTACGACTATGTCGTGAATGGCAAGTCAGCATTGCAATGGGTGATCGAACGGCAGGCCGTGCTGAAGAACAGCTACAACCCCAAAACCAGGAAGGGCAGCGACATCGTTAACGATGCCAATTGCTATGCCATAGAGACCAAGGGCAACCCAGCATACCCGCTTGAGCTTTTCCAAAGGGTGATCACTGTCAGCCTGGAAACGATGAAAATCGTGCGTGGACTACCCAAATTGGATATTGATTGAACAAAAAAGGATTTTTGAATGGCATTACCTTCGAATTACAGATGGATTGTGGTTGGCAATTTGGCGATTAGAAATCGTGCCAACGCGCCACATTACGCGCCGGACTTTGTGATCGGCGACTTAGTTGCAGCGGTTACCGACCGGATTGCTCGAGAGGATGTCCATCGCGAATATTCCAAGAGTTCTCGCCTTATGTGGTGTGCCGATTTGGTTGATGAGGATGATTACTATCGACTGATTTTGCAAGTGGGTGACAAGAATGTAACGGGCGTCTCGTTTCTGCATTTTGAAACCAAAGAGACCCGTGACATTGAGAAGGAAGAGGAGGAAGGCGGTCATTATGCCGCTCACATCCTGATCAAAAAGATGGCCGACCAGTTCGGGCGGCATCTGATCTTGATCGAAAAGGTTCCTGGTATCTACCTATCGTCGGTCAAAGATCATCTGGCCTGGGTTTGTAAGAGCGCGCTTTACGAGAAAGAAGTGCAGGACGACGATGGAGCCCCCAAACGTTTCCGGCCTGTCTTTGAGATTGATGGGCATCAGTCCAAGACAATTCGCGAGGCGTTGAGAACGGGCACTCTTCAGGACATTGAGTTCATTGGTCACGAAGAAAATCATGAAGACGGCTTGGATGAAGATCCGATTGTGGAAGAAATCGTCCATGAGGCGAGGTGGGAGGTGAAGAAGCGTATCACTGAAGACCAAGCTCAAACAATTTTCGGTCGCATCGGCGGGTTTCTAGGAGGATTCCGAGGCGGTGCTGATGACACACAAATTTTTGTGAGGATCAAGGCTGCCAACGGGCAGATTAAGCGAACCGAGGTGCATCACAACGGGGACGAAATCCTCGAGCAGGCATTTGTGCAGAATGAAATAGTCAACGAATTTGACCCACCTTTAACGCAGCGCTATGAAGCTTTCCGGCAGGACATGATTCAGAAGATGATCGAAGTTGCCAACAATGTAGGGGGTTGAGATGGCTCTTCAAAAACACACCAAGGTTCTCACCGTATTCTCGTTTCTACGGCTCCGCAGCGCGGATATTTTCTGGTATCAGTGGATTTACCCAACGTTTGGTTTTGTCTTGGCCTATGGCGGATCATGGTTGATTGATGATGGTATTTTTTCATTTGATGGCGCTAAGCTGATCAGTGATATTAACACGTTGATGGGAATTCTTATTGGCTTCTATATTGCGGCGCTAGCCGCAGTTTCGAGCTTCACAAATGAAAATCTAGATAAGATTATGAAAGGCCGTGCGCCTACGTTGACTAGTCGACGTAAGGGGGCTGATATCGAAGAGAAGCTTACTAGACGCCGTTTTCTTGCAGTGCTCTTTGGATATTGCGCATCTTTGTCGATATTTCTCTATATTTTTGGTGTTATCGCGATTCACGTCGATTTTGTGCAACCGGATGAGCCTTGGCTTGTGAAAGCCGTTGAGCTTGCCCAAGAAGGGGCTTGGATATTCTATATGTGGGTACTTTCCAGCCTGCTGGTGGTCACACTTCTTAGTTTGCACTACCTAGTCGAACGAATGCACCGTGCATAAATCAAGACTTTTGAACGCTTGAAAACATGCCGTGATAACAAAGAATTGGACCGTGCAAAATTTGCGTGCATCTGGCTTGCCGCACCGTTCGTTCACTTACCTTATAGGCCCAGCTGGCCCGAACGTGTGATTCCGGCCAACTCGAGGAACATGTGGAGAACAAAGTTGCGTAATTCATGATATTTGCACCATGTCTAGGAAGCCTGTAAAAGAAGCCTCTCCAAGTGGTGCATATATCAGGTGCGTATATGAAGTCATTCATGTAAGCTTGGATCATGCTTATTGGTTACGCCAGAGTGTCCAGTCAAGGACAATCCCTTGATCGTCAGATCGGT
>JAFLKA010000376.1 GCA_022712735.1 Marinosulfonomonas sp.
GCAACCTCGACGCGGTCATACATCGGCAGGGCAGCGATCAATCTATTTCTGCCTGCACCCTGTGGCGGGCTTTGGCGCTTTGCATGTCATTCACCCCGAGCAGGTTTGCCACCAGCCTCAGCATGGTGTTTTCATCCGCGTCGCGCACCCCGTCGGCCAATACCACGGCCCAGAGGTCCTCGATCACACCGATGCGGTCCTCGATGTCGACCGCTTTTCTAATGGCGCTGGTAAAGCGCACGGTGTCGGGGGCCTCGAATTCCAGCGCCTCGCATTGCTCGCGCAGCTCATCTGCCTGAGCCGAGTTCAACCCATAGCGTTTGGACAGAAGTTGGTCGATTTTGGCAGCCTCGGACCCGTCGTAATGTTCATCCGATTTGGCCACCCGAACCAGCAATGCGCCAAGCGCAAGGCGGGCGTCGGTATCGACAAGCGGGGTTGGGGCGGGGGCTGTGAGCCGTTTTAGAAATTCACCAAACATTGGGTAGATATAGGGCCTGCCTGCGGTAATGCCAAATTCATATATGCCGATATTTGGTATTTTCTGAAAAATAGAATAGCGTAAGAAATTAATATTGTTGGAAGGCTTTGGAATGAAGAAAAGAAGATTACGGGTTGTCGGCATTGCGGCCGTGGCGTTTATGTTTGTCGGCTGGAGCCTTGCCAGCATTGCACCCAGTATAGAAATTGCTTGGGTGCTGTCACTACTATTGCTGACAGTATTTCTTTTTTCCTTTGAAATCATTGCGATAGATGTCGCTGCCCTGACCATTCTGGTGATGCTGGGCCTTTCGACTTTGTTGGCTCCGGTCATGGGTCTGGACGAGGGGCTGGTGGATATTAACGGGCTGTTTGACGGGTTTTCATCGAACGCTGTGATCTCGATTATCGCGGTTATGATCATTGGTGCTGGGCTGGATAAGACCGGCGTGATGAATATTGTTGCGCGAAAAATGCTGAAAATCGGTGGCACCACTGAAAAACGGATCATTCCGATGATCTCGGGGACGGTCGGGGTGATTTCGGGGTTTATGCAGAACGTGGGTGCTGCGGCGCTGTTTTTACCGGTGGTCGGGCGCATTTCGTCGCGTTCCAAAATTCCGATGTCGCGCCTGCTGATGCCGATGGGGTTTTGCGCCATATTGGGCGGCACGGTGACGATGGTGGGGTCCAGTCCGCTGATCCTGCTGAACGACCTGATTGTGAATGCCAACGAGGCCCTGCCCGAACACCAGCAGCTGGAAACCTTCGGGCTGTTTGCTGTTGCGCCAATCGGCATCGCGTTGATCGTGTCGGGGATTTTGTATTTCGTTTTGCTGGGGCCGGTTTTGCTGCCAAAATCGAAGGATGTGCGAGATGAGGGCGGCAAAACCGAGAAGCATTTCCATGATGATTACGGCATTGATTACACCATGGCCGAAGTTTACGTGCCATCAACCAGCGATTTGATCGGGCATGAGCTGGACAGTTTCGAGACCGAGCACGGCGTGCGCACAATTGCGGTGACGTCCGGGCGCAAACTGCGGATGGGGTCGGGCGGGCTGAACCCGCGGCTGGAGGTGCAGGCCGGAGATGTCTTGGCGCTGATTGGCGAAAGCGCTGCGATCAACAGGTTTTGCTATCATTTCGGGCTGGATCTTAGGCCGCAGCTTGACGCGTTTTCCGAACTACTGGCCTCCACATCTTCGGGATTGGCCGAAATTGTCGTCGCGCCCACATCGTCCTTGGTGGGGGAAACGGCACGAACGGTGAAACTGCGTGCGGTACACGGAGTATCGACATTGGCAATTATTCGCAGTGGCGAAGTGTACCGCGAGGGGCATGATGTACGAAATGTGGAATTTGCGGCGGGCGATACAGTGCTGATATTCGCCGACTGGCCCAGTCTGGACCGGTTCCATTCCTCGACCAACGTGGTGGTAACAAGTGACTATCCGCACGAAGAGGTGCGCGCCAACAAGGTGTTCCACGCGCTGACCTTTTTCGCGATTGCGATGGGGCTGGTGTTAATGACCGATTTGCGCCTGTCGGTGGCGCTGATGGTCGGGGCATTGGGGATCATCATCAGCGGGGTTCTGGACGCGGAAGAGGCCTATGCGGCGGTCAGCTGGAAGACGGTGTTTTTACTGGCCAGCCTGATACCGCTGGGGCGTGCGGTGGAATCGACTGGCACGGCGGCGTGGATTGCCGAGCAGATTTTATCCTCGATGGGCGATATTGTGATCTGGCAATTGCAACTGGTGATCGCGATTTTGGCCACGGCGTTCAGTCTGGTGATGTCGAATGTCGGGGCCACGGTTTTACTGGTGCCGTTGGCGATCTCTATCGCCATTCAGGCAGGGGCAAATCCGGCAATATTTGCCCTGACGGTGGCCTTGGCGACGTCCAATTCGTTTCTGTTGCCCACCCATCAGGTGAACGCGCTGATAATGGGGCCGGGGAAATACAAGGTCGCGGATTTTGTGCGGGTCGGCAGTGGCATGACGGTGATATTTCTGGCCGTGCTGATGGTGATGATGCAGCTGTTTTACTAGGGGCCAAGAATTTTTCAAAAATTCTTATTAAAATTCTTCAAGAATTTTAGGCCGCGTTATTCGCTATGTTATTCATAGCCTTCGACAATCACCATGTCGGCGTCGGAAACCGGATCGCGCAGCGCTTTGGCGGCTTGGTATTCGGGGCTGTCGTAACAGGCCTGTGCCGTTGCCAGATCGGCGAATTCCAGAACCACAGTGCGTGGATGGCTGCTGCCTTCCATCACGGTTTGCGGCCCGCCCCGCACAAGGAATTTCGCGCCGTATTTCTCAAAGGCCACCGCATTGGCCGCGCGGTATTTTTCATATCCGCCCGCGTCGTGAACAATAACGTGACCAACCCAATATGCTTTTGCCATTTTAATGCTCCTTTAGACCAACCGCGAGGATTCAATTGCCGCATTGATAAAGCTGGCGAAGAGCGGGTGCGGATCGAACGGTTTTGATTTCAGTTCGGGGTGGAATTGCACGCCGATGAACCATGGGTGATCTTTCCATTCGACGATTTCGGGCAGACGGCCATCGGGCGAGATGCCAGAGAACTGCATCCCCTGCGCCTCAAGCGCTTCGCGGTATTTCATATCCACCTCGTAACGGTGGCGGTGGCGCTCCTCGATGGTGGAGGTGCCGTAAACCTCGGCCACCTTGGAGCCCTCGGCCAATTGCGCCGTATAGGCGCCCAGCCGCATGGTGCCGCCTTTGTCATCATCGACCTTGCGGGCGATTTTGTGGTTGCCCTGCACCCATTCCTTCAGGTGGTAAACCACGGGGGTAAAGCGTTTGCCACCAGCCTCGTGATCGAACTCCTCAGACCCTGCATCCTTAATGCCCGCCAGATTGCGCGCGCCCTCAATCACTGCCATTTGCATGCCCAGACAAATACCCAGATAGGGCACCTTGCGGGTGCGGGCGAATTCGGCCGCCTTTATTTTACCTTCGGTGCCGCGCTCGCCAAAGCCGCCTGGCACAAGGATCGCATCAAAACCTTCCAGATGGGCGGCAGGGTCTTCGGTATCAAAAACCTCGGCATCGACCCATTCAACATTGACCTTCACACGGTTGGCCATGCCGCCATGGGTCAGGGCCTCGTTGATGGATTTATAGGCGTCGCCCAACTGGGTGTATTTGCCAACGATGGCAATTTTAACTTCGCCCTCGGGGTGGAATATCCGGTCGACCACATCATCCCAGCGTGACATTTCGGGCAGCGGGGCGTCGGTGATGCCAAAGGCGTTCAGCACGGCGGTGTCCAGCCCCTCGCGGTGATAGGCAATCGGGGCCTCGTAGATTGATTTCAGATCGTAAGCTGCAATCACGTTTTCGATCCGCACGTTACAGAACTGGCCGATTTTGGCGCGTTCCTTGTCGGGGATCGGATGTTCCGAGCGACAGACCAGCACATCGGGCGCGATACCGATCGAGCGTAGTTCCTTGACCGAGTGTTGCGTCGGTTTGGTCTTCAGCTCGCCCGCCGCCGCCAGATAGGGGATCAAGGTCAGGTGCATGAAAACACATTGGCCGCGCGGCTTGTCTTGGGAAAATTGGCGGATCGCTTCAAAGAACGGCAGCGCTTCGATGTCGCCCACGGTGCCACCAATTTCGCACAGCATGAAATCGACTTCGTCCTCGCCAATCGAGATGAAATCCTTGATCTCGTTGGTGACATGCGGGATCACCTGAATGGTTTTGCCCAGATAATCACCGCGACGTTCCTTTTCCAGCACGGTGGAATAGATCCGGCCCGAGGATACGGAATCGGTGTTGCGGGCGGATACGCCGGTAAAGCGTTCATAATGGCCCAGGTCCAGATCGGTTTCAGCGCCATCATCGGTGACAAACACCTCGCCGTGTTCAAACGGCGACATGGTGCCGGGGTCGACATTCAGATACGGGTCAAGTTTACGCAGGCGAACCGTGTAGCCGCGTGCCTGTAGCAATGCGCCCAACGCGGCCGAAGCCAGACCCTTGCCGAGGCTGGAAACAACACCACCAGTTATGAAAATAAATCGTGCCATGTGGTTGGCGCCCCCCGTGAATTCATTGTTCTGTAAGGCGCATTTCGCAGCAAAAGATGCACACCATCACGGGGTTTGACCTATAGTGGATTCGCAATGATTTGGCAACAGACCACAACATGATGTTGTGGAAAAATACCAAAAATCTATGTGTGGTGTGTGTTTAGTCCGGCGCTCTAGTCCGCAGGCGGAGGAGTGATCGGTGTGTTGCCCGCACTCGGGGGCAACAAATCATCGGCAGACGGTGCAATTGGGGCTGATTGCTCAACAGGTACGGGGCCGATACGGTCCAGAACCGATGAGCCGGCCGAGTTTTTCGCGGCAATCACCGTCATTGCAATCGAGGTGCAGATAAAGGCAATCGCCAGTATCCATGTCACTTTGGTCAGGGCAGATGCCGCCGCGCGACCTGTCATCGCGCCGCCACCGCCACCGCCGCCCATACCCAGACCGCCACCTTCTGAGCGCTGCAACAACACAACACCGATCAGGCTAAGGGCCAGAATAAGGTGAACGACGAGAATGACATTTTCCATGGGCGGTGAGGTCCGTTTGATTAGGTTTGATGTTATCTAGGGGGTGATGGTCGCGCCCGCAAGCCCTTTGAGCAAGTCTCGCTCAAATGTATCCGGTTA
>JAFLKA010000198.1 GCA_022712735.1 Marinosulfonomonas sp.
ACACGTATGAGAGTATCTTCATATGAACAGTCGTTCATAAAAGAGGAGGCTTTTTGGGAAGACGAAAGAAAAGGCGGATTGTCCAAAGGGAACCCAACGCGACTTTTTACAAGCCGCAAGGAATTCCCTTGCTAAAATTGAAGGACGCCACCCTTACCTACGAGGGGTTGGAAGCAATTCGGTTAGCCGATGCGGAAGGCCTCTCACAGGAGGAGGGCGCAGTAGTTATGGGGGTGTCACGCCCCACATTCAGCAGAGTGCTGACCGAGGCCAGAACAGTCGTGGCAACTGCTTTGACAAACGGATGGGCCATCCGCATTGAGGGTGGTCATTACCAAATCGTTTCAGACGGCAAATGTTGTCGGCGACGAGGCCCTCGAAAGCAGAAACAGGACGAATCGTCCTCAAACGACGGAGGCAAGTTATGCCAGGAATGAATGGAACAGGACCAGACGGCACGAGCGGTTGTCGTGGCATGGGCGGCAGCGGTCGCGGCATGGGCAACGGCGGTCGTGGTGCGGGCGGTGGAGGTCGCGGCATGGGCGGCGGCGGAGGCCGTGGCATGGGTGGCGGCGGTGGTCGCGGCATGGGGGCAAATGCCCAGGGAGTCGCAAGCCAGAACAAACAGAAATTCAAGGAGAATATCGTGAAAAAAGTTGCAGTATCCAGTGAAGGACCGACTCTGGATGACAGGGTTGATCCACGGTTTGGCCGCGCAGGCGGGTTCGCCGTGGTCGATCTGGAAACCATGGAAGTCGAATATGTGGACAACGGCACTTCCCAGGCCATGGCTCAAGGGGCCGGAATCCAAGCTGCCGAAACCGTTGCCAATGCAGGCGCACAAGTACTCCTGACGGGATATGTCGGACCCAAGGCCTTCACGGCTCTGTCGGCTGCCGGTGTTCTGATCGGTCAGGATGTGGATGGAATGACCGTCCGGGAAGCCATCGAAAAATACAAGAACGGAGATGTCCCCATGGCCAATAATCCCAATCGACAGGGTGGAGGCCGCTAGTGATCTATGCCATTGCGAGCGGCAAAGGCGGCACCGGAAAAACCACCATTGCCGCCTCACTTGTTTCCCTTTGGGATACTCCTGTCACGGCTATGGATCTCGATGTGGAAGAGCCAAATCTGCATCTGTTCCTCAAGCCAGATCTGGACAAAATAGAAAAGGCCTACATTGAGATTCCCGAAGTGGATGACTCGAAATGCACCCTTTGCCGAACATGTTCGGAACTCTGCCAGTTCAAGGCCATCACTATTATGGCGGAGACTCTCATAATCTTTCCTGAAATGTGTCACGGTTGTGGCGGCTGTCTGGCCGTTTGCCCGGAAAAGGCCCTGACACCAGCCAAAAGAGAGCTTGGTGAAATCTGCCATGGTAATTTCGGAGACACCCGGTTCATCATGGGCAGGCTCCGGGTGGGGGAGGCCATGAGCCCACCACTCATGACCCAGGTCAAGAAAAGCCTGAAAATGCAGACTATCTCCAGTGACGTGATCATAGACGCCCCTCCCGGTGTGAGCTGTCCTGCCTTGAATGCAGTCATGGATGCGGACTGCATCGTATTGGTAACCGAGCCAACGCCCTTCGGCTTCCACGATTTCAAGCTCGCATGGGAGGCGTTCGCCCCACTTGGCAAACCCATGGGCGCAGTCATCAATCGGGCGGGAATCGGCGATGATTCCGTGCAACATTTCTGCCGCAGAAAAGGTATCCCCATCTGGGCCGAGATACCCTACGACCGGGCGATAGCCGAAGCCTATTCGCGAGGGGAAATAGTGGTCCAGCCCATTGAAACACTTCGTGAAACTTTCAAATCTCTCATGAGCAGAATGAAAGCGGCAGCCAGCGAGGCATCCAATGTATGAAATAGTAATCATCAGCGGCAAAGGGGGCGCGGGCAAGACCTCCATCACCGGCGCATTCGCTCACTTGGCTGAGAACGCCATACTTTGCGACCTTGATGTCGATGCTCCCGACCTGCATTTGCTCCTGGATCCCAAGCATTTGTTGGAAAAGGATTTCAGGTCCGGAAATGAGGCGGTCATAGATTCGGAGCGGTGCGTGCAGTGCGGCCTATGCGCCGAGATGTGCCGATTCGATGCAATCACGCAGACGGAGGAAGGTTTCAAAGTCTCCCCTCTGCGATGCGAAAGCTGCAAGGTTTGCGTTGAATTCTGCCCGGAAAAGGCCATCGACTTCCCCATAAAGCATTGTGGTCAATCGTATAGCTCCACAACCAGATTCGGCACGATGATCCATGCCCAGCTCTTTCCGGGAGAAGAAAACTCCGGCCGACTGGTCACGCTCCTGAAGCAGGAAGCGCGGAAAATTGTCGAGGCACAAGGCTCTGAACTGGTTTTATGTGACGGCGCACCCGGCATCGGCTGCCCGGTCATCAGTTCATTGGCAGGAACGGACCTGGCCGTATTGGTCACGGAACCGACTCCATCCGGGATGCATGATCTCAAACGGGTTGCCGAACTCTGCGAAGGCTTCAAGACAAAGGTCGCAGTGCTCATCAACAAGTGGGATATCAACCCCGAATTTACCGAAAAAATCGAGTCGTACTGCGAAGATAAAGGGTATGCGGTTCTCTGTCGCTTCCCTCATGACCGCGCAGTGACCGATGCCATGGTCAACAGGCAGGTAATCACCGAGTTCGACAATGGTTCGCTCAAAAAAA
>JAFLKA010000230.1 GCA_022712735.1 Marinosulfonomonas sp.
CGGCTCGTTGCCCATCCAGAAATTGCGGGTCACCGACATCAGAGGGATCATCGCCAGATCCTGATAAACCGTGGCAATCCCCGCGTTCATTGAATCGCGCGGACTGTTGAAATTCATCTCGACGCCTTCAAACAGGATCGTGCCCTTGGAGGGTTTGTGCACCCCCGACATGGTTTTGATAAAGGTGGATTTCCCGGCACCATTGTCACCCAACAGGCAGTGCACTTCACCGGCACGGACATTGAACGAAACGCCGCCAAGCGCGATCACAGCACCGAAGTGTTTCTCGATATCTTTCATTTCAATCAAAGGAGCAGTCATTAGCGTTCTCCCGTTATCATGCGGCGGATGTAGGTGTTCAGGATCACCGCCAGAATTAAAATAGTCCCGAGGAATACGCGGAAAAGCGAGCTTTCAGCGCCCGAAAAGAACAGCCCTTGCTGCACCACGCCAAAGATCAACGCACCAAGTGCGGCCCCGACGACCGACCCATAACCGCCGGTCAACAACGCGCCGCCAATGACCACGCAGATGATTGCCTCGAATTCCTTTAGCAAACCACGGTCAGCCGCAGCCGAGCCAAACTCCATCACTTGCGCTGTGGCAAAAACACAGGCGCAAAAGGCGGTGAACATGAACATCAGCATTTTGACGCGATTGACCGGAACCCCGACATAACGCGCAGCCTGCGCATCCCCGCCTGCGGCAAAAATCCAGTTGCCGAATTTAGTGCGCGTCAGCAGCCACTGGCCAAAGATGATCAAGCCAATGGCCCAAACCACCAGCATTGGCACACCTTCGACCACGGGCTGACCTATCCGGCTACCGCGCGAAAACGTATCAATCAAACCCATATCGGCGAACCATTGGAACAGCCCTTTAAGGATTGTGCCGCCAAACAACGGCGCCAGCCAATCACCCTCGGCAGCTTGTTTCACCCCGCCGATGATGGTTTTCTGGGTGGTCAGGATCGCCAGCCAAATGGTCAACCCGCGCAAGATATACAGAAACGCCAGCGTCACGATGAAGCTGGGCAATCCGGTTTTGATCACCAGAAACCCGTTCAACGCCCCTAGCGCTATGCAAATAACAAAGGCCACAAGGATCGCGATCCAAACCGGCCAGCCCCATTGCACGGACAGGATAGCAATTACGATACCGGCAAAGCCGATCATCGAGCCGACGGAAAGATCGAACTCGCCCGCGATCATCAGCAGGCAGGCGCCCACGGCGATAATGGCAAATTGGGCCGATACCACAGTCCAGTTCTGAATCCCCTTGGGGCCGAACATACCGCTGTCACCGGCAATCATTAGAAAAAATACAAACACCAGAATGGTTCCGGCTATCGCTCCAAGCTCGGGGCGGATCATCGCCTGCCGCAACTTCGAGACTTGCTTTATACGTTCGTCCGTCATCGAAAATCCCCCGTCAATGTTGTGAGACTGAAAAGGGCGGCACCAATGCGCCGCCCTTTCAAGATTAGCCTAGCGGTAAACGCCAGCATACTGCTCGACAAACGAGAGGCTGTCTTTGGTGATGAAACCCGGACCAGAGTTCATGTGGCCCGATGGCAAAACGCCATAACGCACCAGATTGGTCAGGATGATCACCGGCATATAGCCCTGCAAGTACGGCTGTTGATCGATGGCAAAAGCAATCGTATCGGCCTTGATCGCATCCGCAATTTCGCCTGACAGATCAAAGGTGCCAAAGAATATCTCGCCTGACAAGCTTTCAGCCTCAAGTGCGGCCAGTGTTGGATGAGCCGAGGTTGGGCCGAGTGTCAGAACCGCGCCCGTATCAGGGTTGGCTGCCAGGTAGGCAATGACCTTGTTTTTGATCTCGGCAGGGTCTTGGCCTGAATCGATCATGCTGGCGCCAACATCCGCACCAATCGCGTCGGCGAATCCCTTGCAACGCTCAACTGACGCCGGGTTGGTGATGTAGTGGTTCACACACAGGAACGACGTAACGCCCGCCGCTTTGGCCCGTTTGCCGGCCTCAAGTCCGGCGGTGTATTCTGGCTGGCCAACATGCAGCAATGCACCCATTGCTTCGGATTGTGCCTGTGTGCCTGAATTGATGGTGATAACAGGAATTCCCTGATCCACCGCATCGGCGACTGGTCCTGACAGCACATCAAAGTCAGCGATTGTCAGGATGATACCATCGGGGTTCGAGGCGATGGCTTGCTCTACAATCCGCGCCATATCGGCCAAATCGCCTGTTGGCGGATTGCGGTATTCAACCGTCACGTCCATCTGTTTGCCTGCAACCTCGATTGCGTTTTTGATGGTGTTCCACCAGCTGTCACTGTCTGGTGCGTGGCTGATCAGAACGAACCGTTCCCCCTCAGCCATAGCAGGTGCCCCAACTGACAGCGTTAGCGCCGCAGCGGTCAACATCGCGGTAAATGTCTTTCTCATTTTCTATCTCCCTATAAGTTCAATTGCCAGATTATGCACATTCCCACCCCCCCAAAACCAATTGGCACGAGGGAATCGCATTCTGTTCTTCAGCACTTTAGAATATTTATTCTATTAGTGGGAAAAGCAACACTTATTTTCCAACCGTTGCTGCCCCGCGCCGCGTGCCAACGGCAACCGCCAGCGTAATTGCGAGCGATAATGGCGCAGTCAGGGCGCGAAATGCACCCACGTCGACCTCTGAAACGGTCAGCGTTGTCGCCCCTAAATGATGTAACGGGCTGTTGATCGCATCGGTAATTGCCACAATCTCGCTGCCCTGCGTATGCGCGTAATTCGCTAGGTCCAGCGTTTCCTGCGTGTAGGGGGCAAAGGTAATCGCTATCAGAACATCGTCTGGCAAAATCGCATGGCGATGGTCCAGATTACCAAACTTGCCATGCAACATTGCGGGAATATCCATTTTCTCAAGGGCGTATGCCAGATAGGTCGCAACGGGGAACGCGCGGCTTAGACCTATGATGTGTATCATTGGCGCCTTGGCGATTGCCGCCACCGCATTCTCCAGCGTTTCAGGGTCGATCGTGCTGGCAAGGTTCTCCAAAGACGCCCGCCCTGCATCAACAAATTCGGCCAACAATGCCGAAGGGGACTCTTCTCCACCCGCCCGCAAATTCTCCAACCGGATTGCATAATCCGGCCAGCGCTGCGCGTGGTTCTCACGAAATATACGCTGCATTTGCGAATAACCGGAAAACCCCATTAACTGGCAAAACCGCATGAACGCCGAGGGTTGCACCCCTGCCGCCTTTGACAAATCGGCAACCGTCGAAACCGCGATAAGATCGGTATTGCGCGCGACATAATCAGCACATTGGCGAAGCCGTTTTGGCAAGCTATCGGTGATTTCCACCAATCGGCTCTGGAATTCCTCAATCGTTTTCGGGGCGTCGGTATTTGTCATCCGGTTTCTTTCTTTTGTCTTGACAGCGCGGCGGATCAATCACATTCCAGTGCGTAGAATATATATTCTATTTTGAGTCGCGACAGGAGTCTATCGAAATGCGGGAACTGGGTATCGGGCTAATTGGCACCGGATTTATGGGGAAAACCCATGCCTTGGCTTTTGGGGCCGTTCGCGCGGTCATGGGGGATGTTCCCGTGCCAAAGTTGGAACTATTATGCGATACCCCACAGGAAAAAGCACAAGAGATGGCGGATCAATTCGGGTTCGCGCGGGCAACAAATGACTGGAAAGCGCTGGTCACTGACCCGCGCGTTGACATCGTTTCAATCACCACGCCGAACCACCTGCATCATGAAATGGCGCTGGCCGCGATTGCGGCAGGCAAACATGTTTATTGCGAAAAACCCCTGTCGTTGACTGTCGATCAAGCACAGGAAATGGCTGATGCAGCCGTTAAGGCCGGTGTGAAAACCATGGTTGGCTATAACTACATCAAAAATCCGGCCTTCACTCATGCGCAGGCGCTGATCGCCGACGGCGCAATCGGTGACATCGTGCATTTTCGCGGCTGGGTGGACGAAGATTATCAGGCTGACCCCGATTTGCCATGGACCTGGCGCGCCAAAATTTCCGACGCTGGGCTGGGGGCTTTGGGCGATCTGGGTTGCCATCTGGTTTCAATGGCTTACGCCATTGTCGGGCCCATCGAAAGTCTGATCGCCGATATGCAGACCATCCACAAAACCCGCCCGCTGGCCGATGGATCGGGACGTGCCGAGGTGGAGAACGAGGATACCGCCAGCGCATTGGTTCGGTTTGCTAACGGCGCGCATGGGTCGCTCTCGACGTCGCGCTCTGCGTGGGGACGTAAAAACCGACTGACATGGGAGGTGCATGGCACCAAAGGCATGATTTGTTTTGATCAGGAACGCATGAACGAATTGCAACTCTATCGCAACGACGGGCCGGTTGGCACACAAGGTTTCACCACCATTCTGACAGGCCCCGCACAAAAACCTTACGGTGCATTCTGTCCTGCTCAGGGGCATCAACTGGGATTTAATGATCTGAAAATCATCGAGGCCGCCGCCTTTCTTCGTCACATCGATGGCGGTCCTTCCGCCCATCCCGACTTTGCCGACGCCGTAGAATTCGAGCGGGTCATCCACGCAATTGCCCATTCTGCGCAAACCGGCGCACGGGTTAGCATCTAAAGGAACTAACATATGACACTGCGTTTTGCACTTCTAGGGGCTGGCCGGATCGGCCTGGTTCACGCCAAAGCCGTTACTGAAAATTCGCAAGCCAAACTGGTGGCCGTCGCGGATGCGTTTGAAGAAACCGCCAAAGCCCTGATCGCCACTTACGGCGGCGAGTTTCGCACCATTGATGCAATCGCCGCGTCAGACGACATCGACGCCGTGCTGATCTGCACCCCGACCAACACCCACGCTGACCTGATCGAAAAATTCGCCCGCGCCGGCAAGGCAATATTCTGCGAAAAGCCGATTGATCTAAGCCTTGAGCGGGTCGACGCTTGCCTGAAGGTGGTTCAGGAAACCAGCGCCACGCTGATGGTTGGTTTTAACCGCCGGTTTGATCCACATTTCATCGCCTTGAAGGACACCATTGCGGCTGGAAAGATTGGCAAGGTCGAGATGATCAACATCATTTCGCGCGACCCCGGTGCGCCGCCACCTGAATACATCAAAGTATCCGGCGGCATCTTCAAGGATATGACCATCCATGATTTTGACATGGCGCGATTCCTGCTGGGCGAAGAAATCGAAACCGTGATGGCCAGCGCATCGGTTCTGGTAGACCCCGAAATTGGCAAGTTGGGTGATTACGACAGTGCTAACGTGATCCTGACCACAGCTAGCGGCAAACAATGCGCCATCTCTAATTCGCGCCGCGCCACTTATGGCTATGACCAACGGATCGAGGTGCATGGCTCCCTTGGTATGGTCGCCGCTGAAAACCAGCGCGAGGTGAGCATCGAAGTAGCAACTGCTGACGGCTACACCCGCCCACCGCTATATGAT
>JAFLKA010000109.1 GCA_022712735.1 Marinosulfonomonas sp.
CCAGCCGCTTGATGGTATGCCCCTCGGCCCGCAGCTGTTTCGTCAGCTCGGCCACTTTTTTGTAAGCGGCCTCATAAGGCGCAAGCTCGGTCAACTGGCTGCCGATATGCACATCAATGCCGATCACCTCCAACCCCTTCATTTTGGCGGCCTGCGCGTAAACCTCGGAGGCGCGCGAAATCGGGATGCCGAATTTGTTCTCGGACTTGCCGGTGGCAATCTTGGCATGGGTTTTGGCATCCACATCGGGGTTCACCCGCACGGTGATCGGCGCAACCACGCCCAGCGACAGGGCAACCTCGTTCAGCACCGCCATCTCCGGCTCGCTCTCGACGTTGAACTGCCGGATACCACCGGTTAGCGCCATGCGCATTTCATCACGGGTCTTGCCAATGCCGGAAAACACAATCCGCTCCCCCGGCACACCAGCGGCCTTGGCCCGCGCATATTCGCCACCCGAAACCACATCCATGCCAGCGCCGAGATCAGCCAGAATTTTCAAAACCGCTTGGTTGGAATTGGCCTTCATCGCATAACACACCAGATGGTCCATACCGTTTAGCGCCTCGTCAAACAGCCGGTAATGGCGGCGCAACGTGGCGGCGGAATACAGGTAAAACGGCGTGCCGACTTGGGCGGCAATTTCGGGCACAGCCACGTCTTCGGCATGCAGGATGCCATTTTGGTATAGAAAGTGATCCATCGGTTTGCCTTGTTCGCTAAGCGTAAGACTTACCGATAAGGAATACCGCAAGAATGGCAAGGGGCTGGACTGTTAAATAGCCACTCTGCCCCTTGTTGATTTACACTTCCAAAAGAACTCAACAAAACCCGCTTGGTTTAATGCGCCTCTGGACCAAAAAACTCTGACGACGGACAGGCCAACATCTTGCGCTCTGTGATAGCGCCCTTAGTGAACGCCAATGCTTGTGCATCTTGGGCCGTTGTTGTGTTCCCAACGGTAACTTTCAACCCTCCACGGGCTGTAATCTCTGCATGCAGGCCAACTAAGCTTGCATCAGCAAAAAGCTCCAGCACAGCCTCGCCTATACTGGCAGTGTCCGTTCCGGCAAAGCCAATCGCCAGCGTGTTGGTTACCTCGTTATATGCCGAGAGAGCTTTGAACCCCGTGAAAGCGTTGGAGGCTGTGGAGGTGACGGTGAAGCCGTTGGAGATTTCTTCTCCTATCGAATACGCATCGTATGCATCTTCTGCCAAATTTCCGTATGTTAATATATTTTGCTTAATCATTGCTGATCCCCCTAAAGGTTTTTCTAAATTACTTCGCAGGATGATTTATCTGCCTCAATCCGCCCAAGAACGTTATTATGTTCAGATTCGTAAGTCGAAAAAATAGAGTTGGGGAGGTATAATGCGACAGTAAAATACGGAGATTTACATTTCCCGAAAATCAATGAACCATCCATTGAGCTCCTACGCTCCCCTTCAAAAGTATGTACATGTAAGCAAACCTTATAGTGCCATAACCCCCGAACCCTGTATCGTTTGCAATGCAAATCAGGATAGTAACCCCACTTATTAAACCCTATAACAATCGGTGCCTCCAACCTGTCCACATACTGTGCAAAAATCCCCTCATCCGCCAAAACTTCGGCCCTGACCTGCTTCAACGCCACGGCCTCGGCGACAGACAATCCCACTATACCAGCGCTAACAACCACCAGCCAAAACCAAACGCCGCGCTTTTTTATGCTCTCCATCTTATCAACCTTTTGTTTGCTATTGCGTTAGAACCACTGTGCCCAAACCAAATATGTTCCGCCAGCTTAAAGGACGCGGCGGAGCCATCGGCACAGATCGCCATAATCTGGAAATTACCAAACTCCGCGTCCGTGGCGAGGAGCACCCCGCCACACTCAGCCATCGCGCCCAACGTCACAGCCCTCCTCATATCTCTAAAATGCCAGCAATCAGCACTAAAATACACCCAGCAGAATCCCTCTAAAGGTTGCGCAGCCGCTTTTCGATCTGGCGCCGTTCCCAGCTTTCGCCGACGGGTCCGTTAAAACCAAACAGCCAGATCGCAATAACCGCCATTATAATGCCCAAGCCCAGCGTCGGACAAATCATCCACAGATAGCCCGACCACGTCAGCAGATTAATCGCCAATAACACCACAAGGACCAGATCAACAAAGATCGCCAATGTGAAAAACATCTTTAGTTTGCGCACATGTTTCACCACGCCGCGCTCCGCGTCCGACATGTTCTGGGTCGCCAGCCCGCCATCAACATCATAATCCCGATCATAGGATTTCAGGTAATGGGCATATTTCAGGGCGGCGCGGTCTTCTTCGGTCAGGCCGTTGTCAGGATTGGTCATGTTAATATCCTTTTGCAGGTCAGAAATTGGAGTTTCAAACACCGCTGCCAGACATTTCAAGGATTCCAGACTCGCCTTGCCGCCACGTTCAATCCGCTGGATCGTGCGGGTCGATACGCCGGAAATTTCGGCCAACTGTTCTTGTGACCAACCCCGTTCAATGCGGAGATTGCGAATAACCATGTCATCCTCGATATGCTTGTTGCGATGCGCCCTAAGACTGGCTCACTATCGCGACTATAACCACGTCACGAACACGACAACACCCCGACATATCGCCGTCAAACCGCAGGATTGTATTGCTTTGATATTGGTTCTAGCCTGTAGCCATGAGCGGATATGCCCCCCTGAACACGTTAAAATCCGTCGGCGATGAAATCTGGGTCGTTGATGGCCCTTCGATCCGGTTCTACGGCGTTCCGTTTTCAACCCGCATGACGGTGGTGCGTCTAAAGAACGGCGATGTCTGGCTGCATTCCCCCACCAAAATATGCGACACCCTAAAGGCCGAAATCACCGCCCTTGGCCCCGTCCGCCACCTGATCGCACCAAACTGGATTCACTACGCCTATATTTCTGAATGGCAAAAGGCATTCCCAAAAGCCCACGCCTACGGTGCGCCCGGTATCGTTGCGCGGGCAAAAAAGCATGGAATGAACATCCGGTTTGATCAGGATTTGGGCCAGACAGCGCCGGATGCATGGGCGGGGCAAATTGAACAAATGATCGTTGAGGGCAGCAAAATCCACCGCGAGGCGGTGTTCTTTCACACCGCGTCCCGCACCCTGATCCTGACCGACCTGATCGAGAATTTCGAGCCGCAAAACCTGTCATGGCCGTGGCGTATCCTGACCCGTCTGGGCGGCATTCAAGACCCCGATGGGCAAATGCCACGCGATATGCGGATGACGTTCTCAAAGGGGCATCGCAAACTGCGCGCGGCTGTTGAGCGTATGATCGAATGGGGACCAGAACGGATTATTCTGGCGCATGGTCGCTGGTATGACCGCGACGCGGTTACCGAGCTGAAACGTGCGTTTCGCTGGGTGTTATAACCCGATACTGACACCCACATTGCCAATCCGTGTGCCAACCGAAACCGAAGGGCTAACCCCGCTTGGTGTGATTGACACCCCCGCATTGACCGAAGGGCGCACGGGTTCGCCATTGGCGCCGCAAGCGGCCAAAACCGCAAACGCCATCAAAGTTATAATAACCTTCATCCCAACACCTCTTTCCAGCGGGCAATCTGTTTGCGCACTTGTGCAGGTGCTGTGCCACCATACGACATCCGGCTGGCCACCGAATTATGCACACCCAGCACATCAAACACACCTTTGTGGATCGCCCCGTGCACCGATTGCATATCATCCAGCGACAATTCAGGCAAATCACAGCCCTTGCTTTCGGCCATCCCCACCAGCGTGCCGGTCACATGATGCGCATCGCGAAACGGCATGCCCAATTCGCGCACCAGCCAGTCGGCCAGATCGGTAGCGGTGGAAAATCCGGTGGCTGCGGCAGCTTCCAGCACATCGCGGTTGGCGGTCAAATCCGCGACCATCCCCGTCATCGCGGCCAGCGCCAGCATCAGGCTATCGGCAGCATCAAACACCTGTTCCTTGTCCTCTTGCATGTCCTTGGAATAGGTTAGCGGCAGACCCTTCATCACCGTAAACAAACCCACCATCGCCCCCATGATTCGGCCGATTTTAGCGCGAATCAGTTCAGCGGCATCGGGGTTCTTTTTCTGCGGCATGATTGACGATCCGGTGGAAAACCGGTCCGACAGCGCCACAAACCGGAACTGCGCCGAGGACCAGATCACCAGCTCTTCGGCAAAACGCGACAGGTGCATCGCGCAAATCGTCGAGGCTGCCAGAAACTCCAGCGCGAAATCCCGATCCGCCACCGCATCCAGCGAATTGGCCGCTGGCGCATCAAAGCCCAGCGCTTCGGCGGTCATATGCCGGTCAATCGGGAATGACGTGCCCGCCAGCGCTGCCGCACCAAGGGGCGACTGGTTCATCCGTTTGCGCGCATCCTGAAAACGCGACATATCGCGGCCAAACATTTCGACATAAGCCATCATATGATGGCCCCACGTCACCGGCTGGGCCACCTGCAAATGGGTGAAGCCCGGCATCACCCAATCGGCCCCCGCCTCGGCCTGTACCAGCAATGCCGACATCAACGCGCCGATACCTTCAATCGCCGCATCAGTTTGGTCGCGCACCCACATGCGGAAATCCAGCGCCACCTGATCATTGCGCGACCGCGCAGTGTGCAGGCGCCCCGCAGGCTCGCCAATCAAATCCTTCAGGCGGGACTCCACATTCATGTGAATATCCTCAAGCGCCGTGGAAAATTCAAAATTCCCGCCCTCGATTTCTGACAAAACCGTGAGCAGCCCTTCCCCTATCGCCTTAGCGTCCTTATCAGTAATAATGCCTGTGGCTGCCAACATGGCGGCATGGGCGCGCGACCCCTGGATGTCCTGTGCGGCCATTCGCTGATCAAATCCGATCGAGGCATTGATCGCCTCCATGATCGCATCTGGTCCTGCGGCAAACCGCCCGCCCCACATTGTGTTGGCGTTCTGGGTGTCTTTTGAAGTTTTGGTCATGTCTGTGGCCTTGGAGGAATAAATGGGTATCTTTCGTTCTGTCGTCCTATACGCGGCCTTGGCACTTGGTGCAAATAGTGCTGTGGCGGATATTGCCGATCTTGAAGCGCTGCGCGAAGGGTTGATGAAGAAACTGGTGTTTCACTCCACGCCAAAACCCGTATCGGCCAAGGTGTTCACCGACCCCGACGGTGGCGAACACCGGCTGGCGGATTATCAGGGCAAATACGTCCTGCTGAATTTCTGGGCCACATGGTGCGCACCCTGTCGCAAGGAAATGCCGTCACTGGACACCCTGCAAGAAACGCTGGGCGGCGAGAAATTCGAGGTGGTCACCGTCGCCACAGGGCGCAACACATTGCCGGGGATTGAACGGTTTTTCCAAAAGGCCGACGTGACCCACCTGCCGATTCTGCTGGACCCGAAACAAGCCTTGGCCCGCGACATGGGCGTGCTGGGCCTGCCGATCTCGGTGATCCTTGACCCCGACGGAAATGAAATCGCCCGCCTGCGTGGCGACGCGGAATGGGACACAGACAGCGCAATGGCCATTATCAAGGCGCTCATCGCATCTGGTGAAAACGGCTAACGGGCCAGTTTCGCCACCCTGTCATGACACGGGCACCCCACCGCATGGTCATTCACCATACCCACCGCCTGCATAAACGCATAGGTAATCGTCGGGCCGCAAAACTTGAACCCCTCTTTCTTCAGATCCTTTGAAATCTGCACCGATAGCGGCGTCTGCGCCGGAACCTGATCCATCGTTTCAAACCGGTTCTGCAATGGCGCCCCGCCCATGTAATTCCACAGGAACGTATCAAACCCCTCGCGCGCCTCGATCAGTTGCCACGCCTTGGCATTGCCAATCGTTGCCTCGATCTTGCCGCGGTGCCGCACAATCCCCGCGTCCCCCAGCAGTCGCTCGACCTCCGCTTCGCCCCAGCCGGCAATCACGTCAGGATCAAACCCCTCGAACGCCGCCCGAAAGTTATCGCGCTTCTTCAAAATGGTAATCCAGCTCAGACCGGCCTGAAACCCGTCCAGAATCAGTTTCTCCCACAGGGTGCGACTGTCGTACTCCGGCACGCCCCATTCTTCGTCATGATAAGAAATATAAAGCGGCTCTGATCCGACCCAAGTGCAACTATCTCCCATAAACCCTCCTGTTTCCAACTGATTACATACATTCAGAACAGTTTAGCAAAATTAGAACTAAATGGGAACATTTACCTGTTCTTAAGTGGTATGGCCACAATGTGCCCTAACACGGGACGGAGAATCTGATGCCAGATAGACAAATATTCACAACGCCGGAATTATCCCCTACGATGGACAATCCGCTGGATTTTGCCGTTCGCGCACGGGATCGTAACACTATGAAAATGGTCAAGGATGCGCTGCGCCGCAAACAGGTTCTGCTCGCCTATCAGCCGGTTGTGCGGGCCGACAGCCAGCACCGCCCCGCCTTTTACGAGGGGCTGATCCGTGTGCTGGATGGAACCGGCCGCATCATTCCGGCACGGGAATTTATTGACGTGATCGAAACCGATGAAATGGGACGCATCGTTGATTGTCTGGCGCTTGAACTGGGGCTGGCCACGCTGGCCGAGGAACCAGGTCTGCGTCTGTCCATCAACATGTCCGCGCGCTCCATCGGATATAAACGCTGGATGGACACGTTGCTGCACGGATTGCAGATTGATGCAACGGCGGGCGAACGCCTGATACTGGAAATCACCGAATCGTCGGCGATGATGGTGCCGGAACTTGTCACCTCCTTCATGGCCGAATTGCAGCAAATGGGGATTTCATTCGCGCTGGATGATTTTGGCGCGGGGTATACGGCCTTTCGGTTTCTCAAGGATTTCTATTTCGACATCGTCAAAATTGACGGGCAGTTTATTCGCAACATTCATTCCGAGCCCGACAATCAAGTGCTGACCAAGGCCTTGATATCTATTGCCGAACAATTTGAAATGTTTACCGTCGCCGAATGTGTCGAAACCGCCCAAGACGTGAAATTTCTTAAATCAATCGGCATTGATTGCTTGCAAGGCTATTACTTTGGCGCACCCACAACGATGCCCCCGTGGCGTATACCGGCCGAAGAAAAACGCGCCTAGCAATCTATTGCCGCATCGCTGCAAACCTCCTAACACTGTGATCAACACGGGGGCTGCAATCTGCCCTCGTGCACTCCAGCACAGAGGACAGCCAAATGACCAACATCGTAATCGCATCCGCCGCCCGCACCGCCGTTGG
>JAFLKA010000110.1 GCA_022712735.1 Marinosulfonomonas sp.
GCCGTCGCATCGGCACCCGCCGCAACCCCTATCGCGCCAGCACCCGGATACACCCCGGGCGCTGCTGGCAAAACCATTCGCCTGATCCGTGCTGTAAAAACGAGCGTGCGGCCACCGCATCGCCCAGTGACCGCCCCGCCAGCAGACCTGCTGGTCGCAATGAAAAGCGAGATCGAAAACGCGGTTCAAGAGGCCCAGCAAACCATTGCTACCGAACAGATCGCCGCATCTACGCCTGCACCATCAGGGCCTGCCCCCGTATTTACCGCGCCACCACCACCGCGCCCCGCGCATGTTGTTCTGGCGTCGGTTTCTACTGCTCCTGTAGCGCCACCCGCCCCGATTATTGTGACCCGCGTGTCAACATCCGGCGGGCGACTGTGGGGGGTTAATGTTGGCCGCTATTCATCGCAACATCAGGCCGAACGGATATTGCTAAAGACCGCACTGAAGGAAATGACCACACTTGACGGATCGCTTCGCAAGGTGGTGCGCCGCAGCACCGGGTTTGATGCCAACTTTGTCGGAATGACACAGCAAACGGCCGAACTTGCCTGTCGCCGCCTGCAAGCCCGCGACATCACCTGCACCACAATGGGGCCGTCCTAAGTGGTGCAGTTCGCCCTGCCTGTTGCGGATATTCCCAGCGTTGAAATCCACGGAACCACCACACGATTTGCCGTGCGTCGCATATTTTGCGTTGGCCGCAATTATGCCGACCATGCCCGCGAGATGGGCAATGATCCGGATCGCGAGCCACCGTTCTTTTTCACCAAACCTGCCGATACGGTAGTGGATGATGGGGCCACCCTGCCCTACCCGTCGCAAACCGAAAACCTGCACCATGAGGCCGAACTGGTGGTGGCTATTGGTCTGGCGGGCGTTGATATTAACGCCAAGCAAGCGCTGGAACATGTTTGGGGTTATGCCACTGGCAATGACCTGACACGGCGCGATATGCAGGCGGCGGCCAAAGACATGCGTCGCCCATGGGATATGGCCAAAGGGTTTGACAATTCTGCCGTTTGTGGTGCGCTGCACCCTGTTTGGGCTGTGGGTCACCTGACGCGGGGACAGATCACGGCGCATGTTGATGGGAATTTGCGTCAGGACGGAGATATTGGCGATATGATCTGGCCGGTGGCCGATGTGATCGCCTATCTGTCGCGTTCCGTCGCCTTGGCAGAGGGTGATCTGATTTATACTGGCACCCCCGCCGGAGTTGGGCCGATTGAGCGCGGGCAAAGCTGCACCATTGCCATAGACGGGTTAAGCAGCGTTACAACGACATTTGTTTGAGGGGTTGCGCCGTGCTTCGCACGTCGCCCCAGCGCTTTGCCCCTGCGGGCCAAAGCGCGAATGCCTGCGGCGCAGGTAGTTTGGGCAAGAAGATAGCACGGATGCTTTATTCGTCGGGGCGCGGTTTGTCGTCCCATTCATCGCTAAGAATGCGATGCGCATCACCCTCGGGGTCATCGTATTGTTTGGACCTTAAGGTCCAGAAAAACGCAACCAGCCCTAGCCCGCCCAAGAACAGCGAAATCGGTATCAGATAAACGATGATTTCCATTTCTGCCCCCTACCGCAATCGCAACGCGTTCAGTGAAACCGTGATCGAGGACGCCGACATCGCCAAGGCCGCAACCAGTGGCGTGGCGAACCCGAGCAGCGCGATTGGCACCGCAATCATGTTATAACCTGCAGCAATACCAAAGTTTTCCAGGATTCGCCGCCTGGCTTTGCGGGCGATTACAGTGGCGTCTGCCATCGGTGACATATCATTGCCCAGCAGCACGATATCCGACGCGACCCGCGCCGCATCCAGCGCCGTTGCGGGCGAGATGGACACATGAGCGGCTGCAAGGGCTGCTGTGTCGTTCAAGCCATCGCCAACCATCAGAACCTTTGCGCCTGCTTCTGACAGCGCAGCAATGCGGGCGGCCTTGTCTTGCGGCAAGGCTTCGGCGGTCCAGTCGTCGAAACCCAACCGGTTCGCCATATCCTCGACCGCTGCCGGAGCGTCGCCCGAAATCAGCAGCAGCGACATGCCTTGGGCCTTGAGCGCGGCCACGGCCTCGGCAGCGCCCTCGCGCAGGCGGTCATTATATGTAAACGCCAAAGGTGCGGCCTTGCCGACTTGCAGATAAGTTGCGGTTTGAGGGCCGGATTGCGCCCCGACCCAAGCGGCGCGACCCAGTCTGACGGTTTTATTTTTCCACACGCCCTCAATGCCGTAACCGGGCACCTCGCGCAGATCGCTCAATTTAGCCGGCTTGATGCCCGCATCAACGGCCGCTGCGGTCAGTGAAACCGCCAGAGGGTGCGATGAGGCCTCGGCCAATGCCAGTGCAATTTCCAGATCGCGCCCTGCGAATTCGCCCAGATTTGTCAGCTCCGGCCGACCTTGGGTCAGGGTGCCGGTTTTATCAAACACCACGGTGTCAACTTCGGCCAAGCGTTCCAGCGCTGTGGCGTCCTTGATCAGCATGCCCTTGCGAAACAGACGGCCCGATGCGGCTGTTGTTACGGCAGGCACCGCCAACCCCAACGCACAGGGACAAGTGATGATCAACACGGCCACCGCGATGTTTAGCGAGGTGCGAATATCGCCGCCGGTGGCGAACATCCAGCCGACAAAGGCGAAAAATGACAGCAAATGCACACCAGGGGCGTAGATGCCCGCGGCCTTGTCCGCCAAGGATGTGTAACGGTTTTTCGAGCTTTCAGCCATCGCCACCAGATCGGCCATGCGGTGCAGTGATGAATCTTCGCCCGCCGCCGTGATACGCACCGTCAAGGGACCGGTCAGATTGACCTCGCCAGCGCTCACCACACTATCGGGGCCGGTAAATACCGGCACGGTTTCACCGGTTAACAAAGATCGGTCCAGTTCGCTGTCCCCGTCAACCACAACGCCATCAACCGGCATCCGCCCGCCCGGTTTGACGCGCACCAGATCACCAACGGCCAGTTCAGCAATCGGCACCGTCACGCTAACGTCCCCGTCAATACGCTCGGCGCGGGGCACTTCAAGCGCTGCCAGTTCTTCTGCGGCAGAGCGCGCAATGGCGCGGGTGCGGTGATCCAGATAGCGGCCCGCCAACAGGAAAAATGTCAGCGACAGGGCGGCATCGAAATAGGCGTGTTGGCCGCCTTGGGTGATTTCATAAAACGACATCGCGCTGGCCAGCAGGATCGCCAGT
>JAFLKA010000111.1 GCA_022712735.1 Marinosulfonomonas sp.
TTTGAATTCGCGTTTCAGACGGTCAACAAGGATGTCGAGGTGAAGCTCGCCCATGCCCTTCATGATTGTCTGACCGGATTCGAAGTCTGTTTCAACGCGAAACGATGGATCTTCAGCTGCAAGACGTGCAAGACCTGTAGACATACGTTCTTGGTCGGCTTTGGTTTTTGGCTCAACGGCAATCTCGATCACAGGATCGGGGAATGTCATTGTTTCCAGAATAACCGGCTCGTTCACCGAACAAAGCGTATCACCAGTGGTGGTTTGCTTCAGACCTGCCAGCGCAATGATGTCGCCAGCCCATGCTTCTTCGATTTCCTCGCGGTTGATCGAGTGCATCATCATCATCCGGCCAACGCGTTCTTTTTTGCCTTTGGTCGAGTTGGTGATGTTGTCGCCCTTTTTCAGGAACCCCGAATAGATCCGTGTGAATGTCAGCGAGCCAACAAACGGGTCATTCATGATTTTGAACGCCAGCGCCGAGAATGGCATGTCATCATCCGCACGACGCGGAATGTCACGAATTTCGTCTTCGTCACCGGGTTTGAAGCCCATGTAATCAACAACGTCCAGCGGGCTGGGCAGAAAATCGATCACAGCGTTCAGCAGCGGCTGAACACCTTTGTTTTTGAAGGCGGAGCCGGCCAGAATAGGCACGAACTTCATCGCAATAGTGCCCATGCGGATCAGGTTGCGCAGGGTTGCAACATCTGGCTCATTACCGTCCAGATAGGCTTCCATTGCGTCATCATCCATATCGACAGCTAGTTCGATCATGGTAGCACGGCGATCATCGGCCTCGGCTTGCAGTTCGGGGCGAATATCGCGCAGCTCCCAAGATGCGCCAAGGTCTTCACCGGCCCAGACCCATTCTTGCATGGTGATCAGATCAACGATGCCTTCCAGCTCGGTTTCAGCGCCAATCGGGAACTGAACCGGACAGGGGATAGCACCTGTGCGGTCTTTGATCATATTAACGCAGTTTTGGAAATCCGCGCCGATTTTGTCCATTTTGTTCACGAACACAATCCGCGGAACCTTGTAACGGTCAGCCTGACGCCAAACAGTTTCTGTTTGTGGCTCAACACCCGCGTTGGCATCCAGCAGCGCAATCGCGCCATCCAGAACCGCCAAGGACCGTTCAACTTCAATGGTAAAGTCAACGTGGCCAGGGGTGTCGATGATGTTCATACGATGCTTTTCAGTATCGTCTTTTACGCCATCAGATGTGTGGGCCCAAAATGTGGTGGTGGCAGCGGACGTAATGGTAATGCCGCGTTCCTGCTCCTGCTCCATCCAGTCCATTGTTGCAGCGCCATCATGCACTTCGCCAATGTTGTGGGATTTACCAGTGTAATACAGAATCCGTTCGGTGCAGGTGGTTTTACCTGCATCAATATGCGCCATGATGCCGAAGTTACGGTATCGGTCTAGTGGATATTCGCGTGCCATTGTATCGGGCCTAACCTTAAAGTGTTACCAGCGGTAATGGCTGAAAGCTTTGTTCGCTTCGGCCATTTTGTGGACGTCTTCGCGTTTCTTAACGGCTGTGCCGCGGCTGCTTACTGCATCCATCAGCTCACCAGCAAGGCGCTCTTCCATTGTGTTTTCGTTGCGCTTGCGGGCAGCGATGATCAACCAACGAATGGCCAATGCTTCGCGGCGCTCGGGGCGCACTTCGACAGGAACCTGATAGGTTGCACCACCAACCCGACGCGAGCGAACCTCGACAGACGGTTTGATATTGTCGATGGCTTCATGGAAGACCTCGACAGGTGCGCGCTTCAGCTTTTCCTCAACGCGATCAAACGCATTGTAGACGATTCTTTCGGCAATAGATTTTTTGCCATCAATCATCAGGTTGTTCATAAATTTCGTAAGAATGCGGTCACCAAATTTGGCGTCCGGCAATACTTCACGTTTCTCTGCGGCGTGGCGGCGTGACATCTCGCGCTCTCCTTACTTCGGCTTCTTGGCGCCGTATTTCGAACGGCGTTGTTTACGGTCTTTGACGCCTTGGGTATCCAAAACACCACGCAGGATGTGGTAACGGACACCGGGCAAATCCTTTACACGACCGCCACGGATCAGAACCACAGAGTGCTCCTGAAGGTTGTGACTTTCGCCTGGAATATAGCTGATCACCTCGAAACCGTTGGTCAGGCGAACCTTCGCAACTTTCCGCATAGCGGAGTTCGGTTTCTTTGGAGTCGTTGTATAAACACGCGTGCAGACGCCGCGTTTTTGCGGGCATCCCTCCAGATGGAGCGACTTCGAGCGTTTAACTTTTGGCCGCCGCGGTTTGCGGATAAGCTGTTGTATCGTTGGCATTCAGGTCTATCCCCGTGTTGCAACACATTAAAATTTCACGCGGATAAGATACCCGCACAGCGCAAAAACCACATCCGCCCCAATTGCAGGACGATATGGAGGGTATACCAGAGGATCGGAGCGCCAGCCCGGATCGTGACCACTACTAGTTTTAAGTCGGACAAACGGGAATTCACCCTGCCCAAGTGGCCGCTTTCTAGGGGGAGTCGCAGCACATGTCAACAGGTGCAAACAATCCTTACCGCATGATTGCCCCATTATTATTGACCGGCGTCAAAACGCCATGATAAATAGGCAAAAACCGGACACAGGACAATCATAACATGCAAGGCAGCCTCGTTCTGACAGCAATGCGCAACGAGGGGCCGTTTATCCTGGAATGGCTCGCTTGGCAAAAGATGCTGGGGTTCGAAAATGTTCTGGTGATGTTCAACGATTGCACCGACCATTCACCGCAGTTGTTACGCCTGCTGGAACGGGTCGGCGAACTAAACTGTAAACGCCACGAGCCGCGCGCAGGGCACAACCCACAACCCGAAGCTTACCGCATTGCCCGCCGAAGCCCTGTGGTAAAACAGGCCAAATGGCTGTTCACCTGTGATGTGGACGAATTTCTGGTGATCCATGTTGGCGACGGCACCATGGATGCATTGCTGAATGATGGCGATGTGCCCTTTGCGGCGATGGCGATCAACTGGCGGCTGTTTGGTGGATCAAACCAGCAGACATGGCAGGATACACTGGTGCATCGGCGGTTCACCCTGTCCAGCGAGGTGGGATATTTTCGCAATGCTGTGATCAAAAGCATTGTCCGCGACCCCAAGCTGTATAATCGGCTGAATTCGCATTGCGTCAGCGGTTGGAGCGGGGCGGGCACTTGGGGGCAGAACGGTAATTATTATGCCCTGTCCGATGGCTGGCGATATGAAGCATTCCACCCGAACAAAAGCCCACAGAACGCCTGCCCATCCGACCGGATGCTGCACCACATTGCCGAGGTGAACCATTACGCGGTGCGCACGCGCGAGGAATTCAACTACAAAAAGGGGCGGCTTGCCGCCTCGAACCTTGCGGACCGCTATACAGAAACATTCCGCAAAACGCTGGACCGCAACGATCAGGAAAACCTGTCGGCTATTTCTTATGGTGAGCGGTTTGATCGTGAATACAGCCGCCTGTGCCAGATTCCCGGCGTGATGCGGCTGCATCACCTATGCTGTGCCGATTACGTCGCCAGCATGTGTGAAAAACGTGGTGATGATCCGGCGCTGGATCACCGCTACCGGCACCACATGGACATGGCAAAATCGCTACCGCGGCATTAGGGCCAGCTTCCGTTCCCGATAAAACGTAAACGCCCCCGTGGCAACCACTATGGCGATGCCCAGCATGGTGAGGTTGTCCGGCCAGTCGCCAAACACCACAAAGCCAAGCAACAGCGCCCACAGCAAGCTGGTATAGCGGAACGGGGCGATAAAGCTGACCTCGCCAACCCGCATGGTCATCACGCTGAACAGATAGCCGCCTATTATAAACAGGGTGGCCCCCGCCAACAGGCCAGCGGATTTTCCGCTGATCGCCACCCATTCAATGCTGAATGACCCGATGGCCGCAAAGCAGACAACCCCCATCGCCCCGATCAGCGCAATGGTGACAGACGACACCCCGGGCGACAGGCGTCGTGCACAGAGGTCGCGCACCGTGACAAAGCCGACCGCAATCAGCGCATAAAGCGCGTAGGTGTTCAGGCCGGTCAGCCCGTCGCGCACAATGATCATTACGCCGATAAACCCGACCATGATCGCCAGCAGACGACGCCAACCCAGCTTGTCTCCGAACAACATCGCACTGGATAGCGTCACGGTCAGAGGCAGCACTTGCAGGATGGCCGTGACATTGGCGATCGGCATATGAAACAGCGCTGTGATAAAGAAATAGGTCGCGCCGATTTCCGACAGGCTGCGGAGCAGCACCAGCCCCCAATCGCGGCGCGGCATCCTGAAATCCAGCCCCCCCAGCCAGCGCGACATCAGCACCATCATCACGACGGTGGCCACCCCACGCAGCAGGATCGCCTGAAACAGCGGCACATCATCCAGCAGCACCTTCATACAGGCGTCATTGAACACGAACGCCGCCATGCTGCCCATCATCAGTAACGCACCGCGCATGTTGTCCGAGAGCGCCCTCATCACAGCTATCTTTCCATGTCAGAATTCTGTCAGCACCGATAATGATTGGCCGACACATCGCACCGTATGAATGAAACCTGTTTGTGTCTACCGACAAAACAAAATGGCCCCCGCATTTATCATACGGGGGCCATTGTTAGCTTGGTTCAGGCGTTGCTTATTCGTCGCGGCTCTCTGGCGTGTCCACCAGACCACTGTCGAACACATCGCCACCGACAATATCTTCCACAGGAGCAGCCAAACGCGCGGCTTCTTCTGCTTCTTTGCGGCGGGCCTCGATAACTACATTATCGCGGTCTTGGGCGATTTTGCGCGACTGCATAGTTGCCCCGCCGGTGCCGGCAGGGATCAAGCGGCCAACGATCACGTTCTCTTTCAGACCAACCAGTTTATCACGTTTGCCCTGAACCGATGCTTCGGTCAGAACCCGCGTGGTTTCCTGGAACGATGCCGCCGAGATAAACGACCGTGTTTGCAACGATGCCTTGGTGATCCCCAGCAGGATCGGCTCGCCTTTGGCCTCACGAACGCCTTTGGCTTTCGCCTTCTGGTTCGCCAGATCAAACTCGGCCTTATCCACATGTTCGCCTTTCAGCAGCGTGGTTTCACCGCTGTCGGAAATTTCCCATTTCTGCAGCATCTGGCGCACGATCACTTCGATATGCTTATCGTTGATCTTAACACCTTGCAGACGGTAAACATCCTGCACTTCGTCAACCATATAGTTGGCCAATGCCTCGACCCCCATAACCGCCAGAATATCGTGCGGAGCAGGGTTGCCGTCCATGATGTATTCACCCTTCTGGATAAAATCGCCCTCGGCCACAGGAATGTGTTTACCCTTGGGCACCATGTATTCGACGTTGTCCATCGTTTCATCAGCTGGTTCAATCGCGATACGACGCTTGTTTTTGTAGTCGCGGCCGTAACGCACGTAGCCATCAATTTCGGCGATGATCGCGTGGTCTTTGGGACGGCGGGCTTCAAACAGTTCGGCCACACGCGGCAGACCACCGGTGATGTCCTTGGTTTTAGCACCCTCGCGCGGGATCCGCGCGATAACGTCACCGGCTTTGATCTCGTCACCGTCTTCAACCGATAGAATGGCATCCACCGACATGGCGTAGGTCATCGGGTGACCAGCTGCGTTCACCACAGCCTCGCCTTTTTTGTCCAAAATCATGATTTCCGGTTTCAGATCATTGCCTTTGGGGGCCGTACGCCAGTCAACGATGATTTTCTGGGTCATGCCGGTCGCATCATCGGTTTCTTCCCGAACCGCAATACCAGCAATCAGATCAACGTATTTCACCGTACCACCTTTTTCGGTGATGATCGGCAGGGTGTATGGATCCCATTCAAACATCTTGTCGCCACGGTTGATTTTCTGACCGTCTTTGACATGCACCTTGGAGCCATAGGATAGCTTGTGATGCGCACGTTCCTGACCGTTATCGTCAATGATCACCAGCTGCATGCTGCGGCCCATGACGACCACATCGCCATTGGCATTTTTCAGCAGATTGGCATTTTTGAACCCGATGGTGCCCGCTTGGGACGCCTCAAGGAACGATTGCTGGCCACCCTGCGCAATACCGCCAATGTGGAACGTCCGCATTGTCAGCTGTGTGCCCGGCTCACCGATTGACTGCGCGGCGATAATACCGACAGCTTCGCCTTGGTTCACCAATGTGCCGCGGGCAAGGTCACGACCGTAACAGGCCGCACAAACGCCCTCCTCAGATTCACACGTCAGAGGCGAGCGCATCCGCACTGTTGCCAGATCGGCCTTATCGATCTTGTCGGCCATATACTCGTCGATCAGCTCGTTTTTCTTGACCAGCACTTCTTCTGTGCTTGGATTGATGATGTCCTCGGCCGCTACACGGCCCAGCAGACGTTCAGCCAAAGATGCAACAACTTCACCATCGTTCACCGCAGCGGATGCTGTGATCGAGTTTTCAGTGCCGCAATCTTCCATGCGGATAATGCAATCCTGTGCAACATCCACCAGACGACGTGTCAGGTAACCCGAGTTCGCGGTCTTAAGCGCCGTATCGGCCAGACCTTTACGCGCCCCGTGGGTCGAGTTGAAGTATTCAAGAACGGTCAGACCTTCCTTAAAGTTCGAGATAATCGGTGTTTCGATGATCTCGCCCGACGGTTTGGCCATCAGACCGCGCATACCGCCCAGCTGTTTCATCTGCGCAGGGGAACCACGCGCGCCCGAATGGGCCATCATGTAAACGCTGTTTGGTTCCATCTCGGCACCGTCATCATCCAGATGCACCGCTGACATCGCACCCATCATCGCGTCCGCAACTTCGTCGGAACATTTGGACCAGGCATCAACAACTTTGTTATATTTCTCACCCTGAGTGATCAGACCGTCCATATATTGTTGTTCGAATTCTTTAACCTGATCGCGCACACCATTCACGATGGTCCACTTGTTGTCAGGGATCAGCATGTCGTCTTTACCAAACGAAATACCGGCCTTGAAAGATTCACGGAAACCAACAGTCATGATCTGGTCACAGAAAATAACCGATTCTTTTTGGCCGCAATACCGGTAAACCGTATCAATCACCTTCTGCACTTCGCTTTTGCGCAACAGCTGGTTGACCAGATCAAACGGTGCCTTGGCGTTCAACGGCAGCAATGCCCCCAAACGCATCCGGCCCGGTGTGGTTTCAAAGCGCTTCAGCACCTCGTTGCCCTCGTTATCAATCTGTTTGATCCGCGCGGTAATTTTTGCGTGCAGATGCACAACGCCCGCGTCCAGCGCGTGCTGCACTTCTGCGACGTCGGCAAACATCATGCCTTCGCCCTTCATGCCTTCGCGCATCATGGTGACGTAATAGAGGCCCAGAATCATATCCTGCGACGGCACAATAATTGGTGCGCCGTTTGATGGCGACAACACGTTGTTGGTCGACATCATCAGCACGCGCGCTTCCAACTGCGCCTCAAGGCTCAGTGGAATGTGAACCGCCATTTGGTCGCCGTCAAAGTCGGCGTTAAACGCGGAACACACCAATGGGTGCAACTGGATCGCTTTGCCTTCAATCAGCACAGGTTCAAACGCCTGAATGCCCAAACGGTGCAGGGTAGGCGCACGGTTCAGCATGACGGGATGCTCGCGGATCACTTCGTCCAAAATGTCCCAAACTTCGGGGCGTTCTTTTTCAACCAGCTTCTTGGCCTGCTTCACGGTCGAAGACATACCTTTGGCCTCAAGCCGCGAATAGATGAACGGTTTGAACAGCTCCAGCGCCATCTTTTTGGGCAAACCACATTGATGCAGTTTCAGTTCCGGACCGGTCACAATCACCGAGCGGCCCGAGAAATCGACCCGTTTGCCCAAAAGGTTCTGACGGAAACGTCCCTGTTTGCCTTTCAGCATGTCGGACAGTGATTTCAGCGGGCGTTTGTTGGCCCCTGTGATCACCCGGCCACGACGACCATTGTCAAACAGCGCATCGACAGATTCTTGCAACATGCGTTTTTCATTACGCACAATGATGTCAGGCGCGCGCAGTTCGATCAGGCGTTTCAAACGGTTGTTCCGGTTGATCACCCGACGATACAGATCGTTCAGATCGGACGTCGCA
>JAFLKA010000112.1 GCA_022712735.1 Marinosulfonomonas sp.
AATTGCGCCTGCTGATCGACCGGTCACGCGAAATCCACACCGCCCTGCACAACGACAAACAGCGCACGGGCCCCGAGGAAGACGTTTACCGCTTTGCCCGCGCATCGGTGGTTGCGGATCGTGATTTGCCCGCGGGCCATGTAATTACCGAGTCCGACATCTGGGCCCGCCGCCCCGGATCGGGTGAAATTGCGGGTTATGATTTTGACAAGGTGGTTGGCAAGGTGCTTAAGCGGGCTGTGGTGCTAAATACGCAACTGAAATGGACCGATTTGGACTGAGGATGATCGCATGAAACATTTAGAAGGCGCGCGCCGCCATGACATCCTCCAGCTTCTGGGTGATCGCACTGACCTTGTTGGTGTCGAACTGGGCGTTGCTGGCGGGGGCTTCTCTGCCCGCATGGTATCTTCGGGCAAATTCGATACCTTCTTTGGTGTTGACATGTATGCTGACACTCACGACGTGAACCAATACAAACAAGCACTGCGCCATGTCGGACTATATTCCCCCTACAAATTGCTACGGATGAGTTTTGAGCAAGCCTTTGATCTGTTTGAGGATGAAAGCTTGGACTTTATCTACATCGACGGTTACGCCCATTCTGGTCAAGAAGGCGGCGAAACCATCTGGCATTGGGCTCGCAAAGTAAAACTGGGCGGGTTGATTGCGGGGGATGATTATCATGAGGACTGGCCTTTGGTAAAAGAAGCGGTTGATGTCTTTGCGCAAGCCACCGGCTTTGAATTGAACGTCACCACCGTGGTTGAACCAGATATCGATTACGCGGCCCATCCCAGCTGGGGTATGATCAAAACAGATAAGGTTTCTGGCGAACCACCTTCCGAACTAGTTACCCGAGGCAAAGCAGCAGCATCGAAAATTGCACGCAAGCGTGCGGTGGGCAAACGTCTGGGGGATTGGCTACATGGCCTGGTAGGAGATAAGCGTTACGGGCGTTTGCGCAAATGGAACCATGCGCGAAAACAAAACCGCAAGCGAAATAATAAATGAGCGTTCTTGTTCAATCTCTTTCGGGAATGCAAAGGATATTGTGTTGATCGGCTGGGTTTCTCTATGCTGGCCAAAGTTGGCCAAATTTCAGTTACGACTATATTTGCGCCAGTAATCGGCAAACCATCGCACCGGACCCAGCCCCAAATGCGGGAATTCGCCCCAGATTTTTGATTTTATTAAATCAATCGGGCGCGGATCACCATGAAAGGCTAAAGCCCGCGCATTTGGTCCCGGCGCTTTGGGCCGGATCAGCAGGTTTAGACAAAATTTGTAGCGCAGATGGTATTTGAAGCTCGGCACCCAGTCAAAGGGCCAATATTTGATGTCTTTGATCTGGTTTTCCACAAATTTCTGCTCTAGCACGTCGCGGGCCACATATTTGGCAATATCGCTTTGAAATTCCTGCAAAATATCACCATGCGCCCCGATATCAAAAGCAAACACACCGGTTCCCAGCATTGGCGCATGATCATCGCTGCCAGTTTTCCAGTTTTCACCTCCATCAATCCCGACAAAACGTCCCTAATAACTAAACATCGGGTCTAGCGGCCCACATATCACTGTATCTATATCAATGAATAAAACTCGGCCCTTTAACCCATAAAGCTCTGTAGAAAACACCGACAATTTGGGCCAAGCGCCATGGCTCCAGTGTTCCTTTTGCAGGCCGATGTCAGGGATGGGGAAATGCTCAATCTCGTCAACAAACCCGGTGGCATCATCCGTTAAGCACACAAAGCGAAATGGCTTTTCCAGATGATCACAAACTGCATGGTATAACACGTTTACATAATCTGCAGAGTAAAGTGTTCCCCACTTCATACATAATACAACACGATCTGCACTCATCTTGTCTCCTTTGAAAGCTTTGCGTAACTTAACAATCAACTTCTTCAACTTCCTCAGACACATAAGGTTTACTATACCAGCTCCTAACTTTATCAATCCGGATATTATGAGCAAAAGAATCCTCTTTGTCACCGGAACCCGCGCCGATTTCGGCAAGCTGGAGCCATTGGCGATTGCCGCCCGTGACGCCGGTTTCAAGGTCAGTTTTTTCGTCACCGGCATGCATATGATGCAGCGCTACGGCATGACCAAAATCGAGGTCCACCGGATGGACGGCGTTGCGGTGCATGAATTTACGAACCAGCGCGAGGATGACCCGCAAGATATGGTGCTGGCCAACACCATCACCGGTTTTTCCGCCTTTGTCAGGGAACATGACCCTGATCTGGTGATCGTGCATGGCGACCGTGTCGAGGCATTGGCTTGCGCATTGGTCTGCGCCACCAATTACGTGCGTTGCGCCCATATTGAAGGCGGTGAAGTTTCCGGCACCATCGACGAGATTTTCCGCCATTGTAACACCAAACTGTCCTCGGACCATTTCGTCAGTTCGGACACCGCCAAATCCCGCGTCATGGCCTTGGGCGAAAAGCCGGGTAGCATCTCGGTGATCGGCTCGCCGGAACTCGACACCCACGCCGCCCCGTCAGGCGTGACCATTGACGAGGTGCGCGACTATTACGGCATCGGGTTTGATGACTACGCCATCGTCACCTTCCACCCTGTGACCAGTGAACAGGACACTATCGGCGCGCAGGCCCGTGCGTTGTTTGGCCATCTGGAAACCTCAAAGCGCAATTTCGTGGTGATCCTGCCCAACAATGACCCCGGATCGAACGACATCATGGAGGTGATCAACGCCCTGCCCATTGACCGCTTCCGCATCCTGCCCTCAATGCGTTTTGCCTATTTTTCCGAACTGCTGAAAAACGCTGCCGCCCATATCGGCATCAGCAGC
>JAFLKA010000418.1 GCA_022712735.1 Marinosulfonomonas sp.
AAACTGCTTTGCCCCTGCATAACCCAAGCCCAAAGCCAGCGCCACGCCCTTCCCATTTTCGTTCCATAAATATCCGCGCCGCAGGCATCAAAACTCTTTGGCTCCGCTTCAAACCCGCCGAAACGTCATATAATGCGGCACCCGCCCCTCGCGCAGCGCCTTTTGCTCATACCGCGTCGAAATCCAGTCGCCCCACGGGCGGCGCCAATCCTCCGGCCCCTCGGCCAGCCACTCAAAATCATCGCGCTCCATCATTTGTTCCATCGTCTGGCGCACATAATCGGGAATGTCGGTGGCCACACGGAAAATCGCGCCTTTTTTCAACACCCGCGCCAGCGGATCCAGATGCTCGGGTGTCACGAACCGGCGACGATGATGCCGTGTCTTGGGCCACGGGTCGGGATACAGCAAAAACGCCCGATCAATTGACCCTTGCGGCAACACCTCGAACATGTCGCGCACATCGCTCGGGTAAACGGCCACATTGCGCACCTTTGCTTTGCGGATTTTACCCAGCAACATCGCCACACCGTTGATATACGGCTCGCAGCCAATAATCCCCACATCAGGATGCAAGGCGGCCTGATGCACCATATGCTCACCGCCGCCAAAGCCGATTTCCAGCCAGACAGGCTTGCCATCAAACAGCGTCGCCAAATCCAGCGGAGTCCGGTCAGGGTTGTCGTCCCAACTCACGGCACCAGGTGACAGGGCCGCCAAATCCTCGTCCAGATAGACCTTTTGGCTATCACGCAAGCCCTTGCCCTTGAGGCGGCCATAGAAATTACGGCGTGGTTTGGTTTTTTCTGTCATCTGTCGGGTTTCCAAAAAGAAGGGCGGGCAACCTGCCCACCCTTTTGTTCATAATTGTAAGGTTCCGGATTTCCCAGCCTTATACAGCCTTTTTCAAAGCCTCGACCAGATCGGTTTTTTCCCAGCTAAAGCCGCCGTCCGCTTCTGGTGCGCGACCAAAGTGGCCATAGGCCGAGGTGCGCTCGTAAATTGGCCGGTTCATCCCCAAATGGGTACGAATACCTTGCGGCGTCAGGTCAATCACCTTGTCAATCGCGGCCTCGATCACGCTGTCATGCACTTCGCCAGTGCCGAATGTATCGCAGTAAATCGACAATGGCCGCGCGATCCCGATCGCATAAGACAACTGGATCGTGCAGCGTTTCGCCATGCCAGACGCCACCACGTTTTTCGCCAGATACCGCGCGATATAAGCGGCAGAGCGGTCAACTTTGGTCGGGTCTTTGCCCGAAAACGCACCGCCACCATGCGGGGCAGCCCCGCCGTATGTATCAACGATAATCTTGCGCCCCGTCAGACCAGCGTCCCCGTCAGGGCCGCCAATCACAAAAATGCCGGTCGGATTGACCCACCATTTGGTGGCCTCGGTCACCCACTCATCTGGCAGCACTTCACGGATATACGGCTCCACGATGGCGCGGATGTCGTCCGATGTCTGGGTCTCGTCCGAATGCTGGGTCGACAGCACGATTGATGTGACCTCGACCGGCTTGCCATCCTCATAGCGCAGCGAAATTTGCGATTTCGCGTCAGGGCGCAAGGTAGGCTCGGTGCCGTCTTTGCGCACCTCGGCCAGACGGCGCAAAATGGCGTGGGCATACTGGATCGGGGCTGGCATCAATTCCGGTGTTTCATCCACCGCGTAACCAAACATGATACCCTGATCGCCTGCACCCTCGTCCTTGCCATCAGCCGCATCCACACCCTGCGCGATATGCGCGGATTGCGGGTGCAGCAGATTGGTCACCTCAACGGTATTCCAATGGAAATGCTCTTGCTCGTAACCAATGTCTTTGACGCAATCACGGGCAATTTGTTCAACCTTGCCCAGATACTCATCCAGCTTGGATTTATCCGACAGGCCAACCTCGCCGCCAATAACAATGCGGTTTGTGGTGGCGAATGTTTCGCAGGCCACGCGGGCCTCGGGCTCTTCGGTCAAAAATGCATCCAGAACAGCGTCTGAAATACGGTCGCACAGTTTATCGGGGTGCCCCTCTGAAACGGATTCAGAGGTGAAGGTGAAATTCTTACGGGTCATGAGTAGTGCTCCAGTTCAATTAGATTGCCACGTCAGGAAGCCGTTGTAGCAATTCGATTCATACCCGATACTTGGGCTGAGCTGCGTGGTCAATCACTAAGTCTGCGGCCTTTTATCAACAGCCCCCCAACCACCGCGATCAACAACAGCAAAACCGGAAGGTCTCCGCTGCGGGAATAGAGCGTTGCGGGCAAGCGTTGCGGCAACTCAACATCCAGAAACCCCGCCACCCCCAAAGGCAGCGATGCCGTGATCTGTCCCCGCGCATCAATCATTGCCGATATGCCGGTATTGGCGGCCCGCACCATCGGCAAACCTTGCTCGATGGCACGAAACCGCGCTTGGGCCAGATGCTGCTGCGGGCCGGTGTATTGTCCAAACCACGCGTCATTGGTGATGTGCAGCAACCAGTCGGGGCGCATATCCAGCCCGCCAACCTCATGCGGAAATATCGCCTCGTAACAGATCAACGGCAAAGCACGCCCCAGCCCCGCAATTTCAACCAGCCGCAGGGCCGCGCCGGATCCAAATCCAAACCCATCATTTGCAGCCAACCCTTTCAGGCTCAGCATCGAGGCCAGTGCACCCCCCGGCATATATTCGCCAAACGGCACCAGATGGCTCTTGTCGTATACATCCGCCACGACGCCGTCCGCGCCCAGAACCACCAGAGAGTTAAAATACTGATCCGCATCACGGCGCTGAATGCCAAAAACCACAGGCACATTCCCCGCCGCCAGCGAGATCACATCAAGCGCGCCTTGGGCCGTGTTCAACAGGTAAGGCACCGATGTTTCCGGCCAGATAATCACATCCGGCGCACGGGTTTTGGCAGGGGCCGAGGTGAACCCCAGACTGCGGTCGAAAAACATCGGGATCATCTCGGGATCCCATTTCTGGTGTTGCGGCGCATTGGGCTGGATCAGCCGCACCATCGGGCGTTCAGGTCCGGTCGTAACAATCGAAGGATGCCCCTGACTAAGGGCCGCTTGGGCCAATCCAAACCCGATCAAACCGACAAAGGGCAAGACAACCAACGGCACCAGTATCAGCCGTTT
>JAFLKA010000268.1 GCA_022712735.1 Marinosulfonomonas sp.
AATGTGAATGCTAGGAAGCTCGATTTTGCATCATGGTGCAAGACATCAACCCGCAAGCAAAGCTTTTTGAACCGCCTCGTCCCAGCCTAGATAAAACATATCCCCATCGCGTATTATCGGGCGGGCCATCACCTTGGGCCGGGCGGATATCTGCGCCTCAGCTTCCGAATTTTTCAGCCAGTCGTTGAGCGCTCGATAGTCATTCGTCGTTCGATCCACCAGCCGGTCGCCGAACTCCGCGATCAGTTCAGCCAATTCAACCTCGCTCAGAGGTTCTGCCCGGACATCGCGAAAACTGACGTCCTTGCCCTCTGCCTCCAGCGCCCCGCGGGCATTCTTGCAAATCGCACAGGTATTCAGTCCGTAGATAATCATGGTGCAATCTCCTTTGATGCTGGCCCACAATTTCCCCCATCAAGGGTCCGAACGCAAGCGCATCAAGCACAAGAAAGCCCGTTGGGCGGCAAAGATCGGGAAAATAGATCGGCAAGAACGTTTGGCGATCATGGATGTTTTGACATCGATGCACGAAGTTAAAAAGCAAACCCACAAATGATTGCGCGCAGCCATTCCGCCAGAATAGAGAATCGTGTACAGTTTTCGAAACTACAAAAAAGTTTGGAAAACTGTGTGTTTTGGCCATCACCGCAACATTCAAAGAATAGGGTCCGAACTGCGGGCAAACGCGTTGCAAAAACCTATCGTGAGAATAAAGGCTTTCTGTTCTGGGGTGCTACCATCTCATATGATGAATTTGAGATCGTTGAAAACTGGCGAACGTCTCATGGTGCTGTTCTCAACACGGCACAAGCATGGCTAAGACGACTTGAACAAGAACAACGACCTGTAGTGGCACAGCGTCTGAAACGGTTTAACACGATTGTCGATAAGCTTGGCACAGGGCGGTCTCGCGATCTTTCAACGATGAACGACATTGCTGGGGTTCGCCTGATATTTCGGTCTGAATTGGAACTACGGCATTTTCGAGAAAAGATGGATGCGTCTCGCGCCAAGCACCTACGCACGCATGAGCACGACCGTTTTGACTACATCAAGAACCCAAAAGATACCGGTTATCGTGGGGTTCATGATGTTTTCGAAAGGCGTGTAAAGCTGAACAAAGGGGAATCCCCTTGGGATGGTCTCAAGTTTGAAGTTCAGCTTCGCACGGCGGTTCAGCATGCATGGGCAACAGCAGTCGAAGTTTATGACAGTGTTCAAAAGCTTCGTTTCAAATTTCAGAGTTCCCGAACCGCCGCCTATAGACAATTCCTTCTAATAAGTGAGTTATTTGCACGTTTGCATGAAGACAAAAATTCCTGTTTGCCTGATTTAAGTGATATCGAATTGGTCAATCAGATTTCTGATTGTGAAGAGCAAACTGGCATGATCACCATGTTTGAGAGTTTGAGCGCCGCCCAAACCCATAACGCTCTACGCGAAAACACCATTCTTCAAAGAACTGCGGGCGGAGAACTTATGGTATGGACCTACCCGAATTTCGGGGCTGCCGTCCGCGCCATCTCTGAGATTGAAATGCGAGACGAGACTGTTGATGCTGTTCTTGTTTCATCAAAAACGCCACACCACATCCGAGAAGCGTTCCGAAACTACTTCGATGATACTTCTGATTTTCTTGAATTGCTGGAAGATGCGAAGACGCGTGTGATTGCTGCTGACATAACAAAAAGATATAATGAAGCTCATTCGCCCCAATAATAACCACCAAGAACGTGTCTAACCGTTAGAAATTAAAATTTGGTGTGTCAAAGGTAGCGCCGCGCCACAAACATTAAGCTATTGTATTGAGTTTTATGGTGCCCAGGGGCGGATTTGAACCACCGACACGAGGATTTTCAATCCACTGCTCTACCCCTGAGCTACCCGGGCACGGGTGAACGCAAATTCGCGTTCGGGTCGCGGTGTTCTAGACGCGGGCGGCTGGGGTGTCCAGAGGAATTTCATGAAAAAGATCAGTGTGGGCCGTGTGGTATCTTTTCCAGCGCAGTTGCGGCCTCGTCCATGTCCTCGGCTGTGTCCGCCGGAACCGTGTAGGAGCCGTTAAACCAGCGGCCCAAATCCACATCGGCGCAGTGTTTGGAGCAAAACGGGCGGTATTTCGTGATGGCTTCTTTTTTACAGATCGGGCAAGTCATTTTGGCAACCCTTCCCGCACAGGCAGCCGTTCGCGTTTGCGTTGCAGTTCATAATGGCCCAAAGGGGTCCAACCGACCAATGACGTATCAATGGTATCAGCGCGAAAGGCATTGCGCAGGGCATTTTCAAACTGCTTGCGGTCCTTCTTGGCCATTGGGGCAAGGTCCAGCGTAATCTGCCCGCCCAGCCCACGTAGGCGCAACTGGCGGGGCAATTCACGGGCGCAGGCCAGATTGGCCTTTAGCCCTGCGGCAGGCGACGTATCGCCACCGGTGTTCACATCCACCGCGACCAGCGCGTGGGTCGGCTCGACATAGATCGAAGCGCCGCCGCTCAATGTCACATGGGTGGTTTCCAATTCCACCAGCGCGTCCAGCACACCGTGGTCCTCGAATGATCCCTCATTGCTGGCCACAACATCCGGCGCGTCCCA
>JAFLKA010000341.1 GCA_022712735.1 Marinosulfonomonas sp.
GGGCCAGAATAAGGTGAACGACGAGAATGACATTTTCCATGGGCGGTGAGGTCCGTTTGATTAGGTTTGATGTTATCTAGGGGGTGATGGTCGCGCCCGCAAGCCCTTTGAGCAAGTCTCGCTCAAATGTATCCGGTTAACCGGGATGTGCCCTACTCGTTGCTTTCGCTGACATCGACCTGCCCCGACAGGGCGCGGCGCACAAAGCTCCAGGACAGGCCAATCCCCAGAACCACCGACATGGCGAAAATCCCGATCCAGACATTGACGCTGGAATTGGTCAGCGACAAAAGCCCGCGATCATATAAAACCCAGCCCAATGCGGCAACAACGGACGACACCAGAAACATGCCAAGCATCCCGATGGAATGCAGCGTGGCGCGCAAGTAGATTATATATGCGATCACCAGCAGCAGGCCCAGCAGAACGGTCATAGGTAATTCGGACGTGTAATTGGCCAGCGACCAGCGGACATAATTCCACTCGGTCGGATTAAATGTGGCCGCCAGCAGGCCAAACGCAAATGCCCAACGTATCAAAAAACCCATCATGCCCTCTCGGTTTTTCGCAAGAATTGCAGGTTTAATCCCCGTCTGTCCAGTCTTGCTGTGATATTTCGGTTTCATTGCGGGCGCGGGTGCGGCTACAAGGGCACGGGTTTTAACAGATGTCTGGGGATTCTTAATGGCAAATGTAGTTGTTGTCGGTGCTCAATGGGGCGACGAGGGTAAAGGCAAAATCGTTGACTGGTTGTCGGAACGCGCCGATGTGATCGCGCGGTTTCAAGGCGGGCATAACGCCGGTCATACGCTGGTAATTGATGGCGAGGTTTTCAAACTGGCCGCATTGCCATCGGGGATTGTGCGCGGCGGCAAGTTGAGCGTGATTGGCAACGGGGTGGTGTTGGACCCGTGGCATTTGCTGGGTGAAATCGAGGGCATTCGTGGCCAAGGTGTCGAGATTAACCCTGACAACCTGATGATTGCCGAAAACACGCCGCTGATCCTGCCGATCCACGGTGAATTGGACCGTGCCCGTGAAAACCAGAACTCGATCGCTAAAATCGGCACCACGGGGCGGGGCATTGGCCCTGCTTATGAGGATAAAGTCGGGCGGCGCGCCATTCGGGTGGCCGATCTGGGTGACCCCAAGACGCTTGAATTACGGATTGACCGCGCCTTGATGCACCACGATGCGCTGCGGCGCGGGTTGGGGATGGAGCCGGTGGATCGCGCTGCATTGCTGGCGAAACTGACCGAAGTTGCACCAAAGATTTTGAAATATGCGGCGCCCGTGTGGAAGGTGCTGAATGAAAAACGCAAAGCCGGTAAGCGGATTTTGTTTGAAGGGGCGCAAGGTGCGCTGCTCGACATTGATTTTGGCACATACCCCTATGTGACGTCGTCCAATGTGATTGCGGGACAGGCGGCAACTGGTGTTGGCCTGGGGCCTGGCGCGATTGATTTTGTGCTGGGAATTGTAAAGGCTTACACCACCCGCGTTGGCGAAGGGCCGTTTCCTGCCGAGCTGGATGACGATGATGGCCAACGTCTGGGCGAGCGGGGCCATGAATTTGGCACCAACACGGGGCGCAAACGCCGCTGTGGCTGGTTTGATGCGGTTCTGGTGCGCCAGACCTGCGCGACCTCGGGTGTTTCGGGGATTGCTTTTACGAAGCTGGACGTTCTGGACGGGTTCGAAACGCTGAAGATTTGCGTGGCGTATGAACTGGACGGGGAGCGGCTGGATTATTTGCCAACGGCGGCAGATCAACAGGCCCGATGCACACCAATTTACGAGGAAATGCCGGGCTGGTCGGAAAGCACGGAAGGGGCACGATCATGGAATGATCTGCCTGCAGCGGCGATCAAATATGTGCGACGGGTTGAGGAGCTGATTGATTGCCCAGTGGCAATGCTGTCAACTTCGCCCGAGCGAGAGGATACTATCCTCGTTACTGATCCGTTTGCTGATTAGGTGTTTTCAGTTAATAATGAATCAAAATCCACCCCAAGAGTGGGCGAATTTTGATGCTCTTATGTCAATGTAAACTGAAAGCACTGTGATGTCGTTGTCTTATAAATCCCGCCGCCGCTGGTCCCTGATCATCTTGTTGATTGGACTACCGCTCTATATCGCGGCTGCACTGTTTGTGGTGTCGCTGTTTGACCGCCCGCCATTCCTGTTGGAACTGGCGACTTATATCATTCTGGGGTTCCTGTGGATGATCCCTTTCAAGTTTGTGTTTCTTGGGGTGGGCAAAGCCGATCCGGATGCACAAACCGACGATGAAGCGGGCCAAAAATAAACGGGGCAGCCCGAAGGCTACCCCATTTGTCATTCACGCAGTTAAAGTGAGAATTCTGTTTTATTCGCCAGCGTAGCGGGCTTCGGGCTTGAAACGGGTCGAGTCCGCGATTTCAAACTGGCCACGCTTGATCTTGATGATTTTGCCCTGACGCAGCAATTGTCCGAATGACCGCAAACCTTCTTCGCGGTTAAATTCGTTCTTGCCGGCAAAGCTGGCCACCTGACGCATGATCTGTGGGCGCGCAAAATGTGGGCGCCCTTCAACATATGCGGTGTAGGCGGCTGCGGCCTCTAGCAGATCAGGCAGTTCGGTCGCGCCCATCTTTTCGGCGAAATCGGCAAAGCTGGTGCTGTCGGCAAAGATGTTTGCGCCATTGTCTTGGCTTTCATCACTGTCGCCTGATGATTCCAGATCAGCCAGACCATTTTCGACTTCATGCAAAGGTGCCATGTCTTTTACAATGCGGCGCGGGCGAATTGATGTGGCTGGCTCTGATTGTTCAGCGGTCTCGATTTCATCAATGCGTTGCTCTGAAACCAGAATCAACGGCGCCGGTTGTTCCTCGCGGGTGCCGCCTTTTGCTTTGGCGCGGCGCGGGATTACGGCCTCGGCCAGATCGGTGCGGTAAGCGCCTGAATCATCGGCGGGTTGTGCTTCTTTCTTTGGGTTTATCTTGCGTTCTGCAACGGTTGCCGCCACCGCAGCCCGAAGGTGCGAAATAGCGGAACGGCGACGCGCGCTGTCGCTGGTTTCCAACTGTGCGTTGGTTTCATCCAGCAGACGCGACACAGAAGCCTCGTCCTGGGCACCGCCCTCATCGTGCAGGGCACGATTTGCGCGTTCCGAACGCATTGCGGTATCAATGCCGACATCTGTATTGGCGGGTGTTTCCATTTCGACATCTGCAAGCTCGGCCATCAATTCAGCTTCGTCTTCGGCTGAAAGGTTGGTTTGACCCAAAGCGGCTTCCGTATCGTTCTGGCTGTCTTCATCGGCAATGATATCGTCTGGGGCGTCTGCCTCGTCTTCAGCATCTTGCTCGATGACAGATTTTTTCACTTTGATAACGCGGGCGCGAGTGGGTTTGACAAGCTTTGCCATTTCTTGCGCTGCATCGCTTTCCTCAGTGTCATCCGTCGCTTCGATAACGTCTTCTTCAACGATGTCATCTGTAGCTTCGGCTTCTTCTGTGGCTTCTTTTGCGGCATCATCGCCGCCATCTTCCAAGCCATCTTCTTCATATTCGTCTTCATAAGCAGCTGATTTAACGTCGGCCCCGTTTTGCTCATCGGTCTCGTCGGAAGATTCCTGTGTCACCCGGCTCATCATTGTGCTCAGGTCGGTGTCTTCTTCAATGTCTTCGATTTCAGCGTCAACGGTGACTTCAGCGGCGACGGTGACGTCATCCTGCTCGTCCACTTCGGGCTCGGCCTCATCTGCCTCATCTGCGGGTGTCTCTTCTGTAAAGATTGACGCAGCAGCACCAGCTGTCTGGTTTTGGGCCACAACCGCACGAATGCGGCGCAGTTTAGCGGCAACGCTTTCGGTGTCGGCCTCAGTGGGTGCTTCAGGTGACATAAACTCGGCGCGTGCCTCGTCCTGGGTGTCATCATATTCGTTGGTCGGAACAACCAGAGCCGCGGTTTCTTCTTTTGCGACAGGCTCTACAATTGTGGGCTCCACAACAGGGGCAGGCTCTACAACAGGAGCGGATTTCTCAACCGGTGCGGCCACTTCAATGGCTTGCTCGATCGGGCGCAGTACAACACCGGTGTCGTCAATTTTGGCCTCGACTTGCCGTTTGATTTCGCGGCCAGCAATTTTGGCGAGCATTTCTGCATCGGGCGTCGGGGGTTCTGCGCCAAAATAGCGGTCATCGGCCGCCAGATCTCGGAAATATTCGGCAATTGCCTTCATCGTGCTAAAGGAATCGTCGAATCCCTCAAGGGTGCACGAAAATGTGCCGTATGAGACTGTTAAAATTTTGCTCGCACCAATCATTGGCCTGCTCTCTTTCTATTTTTTCTGCCTTCAACTGCATATTTACCGACGAATGGTTCGTTTTCATGGACAAAACAGGGAATTTTTAGGTATTAATTCATGGCCAAATTGTGGCGATTTTTCTAAAAAGGCGGTGAAATACGGTGAATCCCCCCATTGTTGACACAAATCACCCTGTAACTCTGTTAGGTGGCGGATTGGTTAATTCCGACATGGTTAACCTTGCGTTACGTTTTGCTCCGAATCTGGTTGCGGCGGATGGTGGTGCACGGGTTGCACTGGGTTTGGGCCATATACCAAAGGCGGTTATCGGCGATTTTGATTCGATTGATGCAGATACTATAGCGCAAATCCCGCACCAGCGCTTGCATAGGGTCAAAGAGCAAGACAGCACCGATTTTGACAAATGCCTGCGCAATATCAAGGCCCCGTTGATATTGGGGGTCGGATTTGCCGGCGGGCGGCTGGATCACGAGTTGGCGGCCTATAACGCACTGGTGCGCCATCCCGATAAGCGCTGTGTGCTGCTGGGCGAGGTGGATTTGTGTTTTGTGGTGCCGGATCAGGTGCGGCTGGAATTGCCGGTCGGCACGCGGGTGTCGCTGTTTCCGCTGGCGCGGTGTCATGTCACAACCACGGGGCTGCGGTGGTCGTTTCAGGGGTTGGAGATGGCGCCAGACGACAAGATCGGCACCTCGAACGAGGCCAGCGCGGAGGTGGTGGAGGTGCAGGTGTCGAAACCAAAGCTGCTGATGATCCTGCCGCTCGCGCATCTGGGCGCAGTGATCAAGGCGCTGGGCTAGACCGTTTGCGCAATCCGCCGTTCGCGCATCACTATGTATAGGCCAGCCGCGATGGTGATCAGGATACCGATGGCGGCGAGCCCATTGGGGAAGTCGGAAAATATCATCCAGCCAATCAGCGTGGCAAACGGAATTTCCAGATATTGCACCGGCGCCAGCGTGGCGGTGGGGGCGTATTTTAACGACAATGTCATGATCAGATGCGCAAAGGTGCCCATTACGCCCAATGCAATCAGCAAGATCCAGTCAGGACGGGTTGGACTGATCAGGGTCAGGGCGGGGATGGTGCTGGAGGAGGTCATCCACAGGGCGATACCAAGGAGGATCAGGGCCATGCCGCCGCTTATGGCTTGCAGGGTGATGGGATCGGAATTCGCGGTTAACTGGCGGGTGACTATTATGAAACCGGCGAAGGCCACGGCGACGACCAGCGGCAACAAAGCCACCGCGCCGACATCTGTAAAGCTGGGCTGGATCACAAATAACGTGCCGATGAACCCGGCGGCACAGGCGGCGAGACGGTGCGGGCCGATGTGCTCTTTCAGGATAAACGATGCGAGCAGCAGCAGAAGGATGGGCTCGACAAAGGCAATCGCCAAAGCCTCGGCCAATGGCAGATAGATCAGCGACAGGAACATCGCGCCGATGCCGATGATATGTAGGATGGCGCGCAAAAACAGCAGCGCCAGCGTGCGTTTGGACATGCGCATATCACGACGGGTGATCAGGACGACGGGCAGCAGTATGATCAGCTGGATGGCAAAACGGATGGTGAGGATCTGGATCACCGGCACGGTGTCGCCCAGCAGTTTGGCCATGGCATCGGCGAATGGGGCCAGCACGCAGAACGCGGCCATCAGCAGGATGCCCAAAAGCGGGCGGTCTGTGTGCGGGGCAATGGACATTCGGGCAAGCTATGACGCGGCGATTTCGGGGGCAATGGTTAATGCGCCGGACGGGGATTTGTAGCGTGCGCGGGGGTAGGGGTGTGTTTGGCTCGGTTAATATGGCGGTTTTGGCGTTTTGGCGGATATGAACCGCATATGAATTCCATATGAATTGCATATGCGGGTTTTCAAAGGTCAGGTGGGTTAACGGGGCGTACGGTGGGGGAATGTTAAGGGGCCGCGACCCTTGCGCATTGTCCGGTTTCATCCGCCGTGTTAGCCGTGGCAAATGACAGATCGTTGGCTATTAACCCCGCAATTTTTCGAGCTGCCCGAACCGGCGCTGGCGGGTGTGGTTCCCGATGGGGCACGGATGAACGGACCACACGCCATCGCGGATCGCTCGGCTGACAGCATGGCGCGGGTGCAGCGCCCTATTGCGCGTTTCGTTGAGGATGTTCTGGCAGCGGGGGATCGTCCGGTTTCGGTTGCGGGGGATTGTTGCGCCTGCATTCCGGTTTCAGCGGGGGTTCGCGCGGCGGGGATTGATCCGGTGCTGGTCTGGATTGATGCGCATGGTGATTTCAATACACCGCAAACATCGCCTTCGGGGTTTTTGGGCGGGATGCCGCTGGCGATGATTGTCGGGCGCGGGCCGCAATGGATGTGCGACGGCGTTGGATTGAAGCCTATCGCCGAGGACCGTGTCTGGTTGATCGACGGGCGTGATCTGGACCCGTCGGAGCGCGCCGCGCTTGACGCATCCGCCGTGCGGCGCACCGGTATGGCGGGGTTGGGGACGCTGGTGATTGATGCGCCGGTTCATCTGCATCTGGACATTGATGTGATTGATGCAACCGAGGCACCGGGGACGAATTATCCGGTTGCCAATGGCCCGAGCGTGGCCCAGACCGCTGCGGCCTGTCGTGCCTTTGCGCACGCCAACAGCATCATTGCGATTTCGATCAGTGGATGGACAGGTGCGCTTGATACGGATGGGCGCACCAAAGAGGCGTGCTCAACGGTGCTCGCTGCATTGACTGGTGATGCGTATTCCGAATGATGGTTGCGCCGCGCTACGCGCGTCGCCCCAAGCGCTGACCCCTGACGGGGCCAGCGCGTTTGCCTGCGTAAGCGGGTATTTCTAGCGCTTTGCATTTACTGATGGAAAAGAGCATCGGAATTCGCCCACTCTTGGGGTGAATTCGGATTCAGGTTTATGCAAATTGCTTTAGGGCAAGAAGAAAGGCTGTCAGGAGAATCCGGCGAAACGGGTCAGGGCGAAGGGGGCGAGGCGCTCGGGGGTGGTGTTTTGGGTGATTGCTTCTGCCATTAGCGGGCCGAGCACAGGGGCCAGCGTGATGCCGCTGTGGGTGGCGATGATGTGCAGGCCTTTGGCGTCGGGCATTGGCCCCGCGATGGTTTTGCCGTCCTTTGGGTAGGGGCGCACGCCGATGCCCAGTTTGCAGTCGTCAATGTTGATGGTGTTGCTGAGTTGCGGCAGCACTTTGTAGGTGCGGTTTAGCAGCAGTTGGCCCATGTTGCGCAAATGATCCGGTGATTGGTTGTCGATGATCATGCCGTCGATATCGTCTGATCCGATTTTCAAGCCACCGCCCCATTCAGGCAGGATGTGCAGCTCGTTTAGCGGGGCCGAGTAGGTGAGGTGGCGGACCTGGTCCGGCGTGGCCAGCGGCGGGGTGGTGAGCAGCAGGCCGGGGACCTGGTTTAGCGGGAAGCGGGTGGCGAAGCCGTCGTATCCGGTGATTGTGGCCAGCGTGGTGGCGGTGTTTGCGCCGGTAGCGAGGAGGATGTTTTTGGTGTGAAAGGTGCCTTTGGTGGTGATCAGGCCGGTGACTTGGCCCGCGTCCGTGGCCAGCAGTTCGGTGGCGGCGCAGTTTTGGTGCAGGGTGCCGCCCATT
>JAFLKA010000113.1 GCA_022712735.1 Marinosulfonomonas sp.
GGGTTACCACAGGTCATTCTGCATGCGCTCAATCCATCATCGCGGCACAGTCGCGGCCCCGGGTCTGGTGCTGGCGCTGGATGCACTGGACGGTGCGTCCTGTGACGGGTTGGCGTTTCAGGTGGCGGGGGCACAGGCGGATCAGGTGCTGGACTATTTGCGCGAACGCGAGCTGATTTCATCGGCCTATGTCGAGGCGGTGCTGCCGATAACCTTGCGCGACGGGCAATCTGTTAAGGCGGTGACCTATGTGATGGATGTGGACCATCAACAATATTGCGGGCATCTGACGCTGGACGAGCAGGCGGGGATCATCGCAACGGCCATCGGTGGGCGCGGGCCGAACGATGAGTATCTGCACAATACGGCGGCGCATTTGCACGAACTGGGCATAGCGGATGGCGATCTGGACTGGTTGTCAGAGAGGGTGCGCGCACTGGCCTGACGCGCCGGAAAATTTGCCGGTTGGCATAGCCTGCGCATGACACTATCCTTGGGCAAAACAACCAATCAGGTCAGGAACTGTCCAGATGGACCAGCCGGATCACGAGGCCGAGTCATATTTCGCCCAACCCGTACGTCAGATCATCACGATGCTGATCGTTCTTGGGCTTGTCGGGTTTGGAACCTACATCGCCTTTCCGCGTGTAGCACCAGTATTTTTGGCCAATCCGTTGTTGAACGGATTCATTCTGTTTGTGTTTCTGATCGGGGTGTTTGCCTGTTTCTGGCAGGTGTTCCAACTGGTTACGTCGGTAAACTGGATCGAGGGATTTGTCGCTGATCGTGATGTGATTGAAACGGCCAGCGCGCCGCGCCTGCTTGCGCCACTGGCCGAGTTGCTGCGCACGCGCTCGGCCAAGATGCAAATCGGGGCGTCGTCATCACGCTCGATTCTGGATTCAGTCGGCACACGGATTGAAGAAGCTCGCGACATCACCCGCTACATCGTCAACCTGCTGATTTTTCTGGGTCTGCTTGGCACATTTTACGGTCTGGCCACCACGGTTCCCGCGCTTGTCGAAACCATCCGCGCATTGGCCCCCTCAAGTGGGGAAAGCGGCATCGAGGTGTTTGGCCGCCTGATGACCGGATTGGAAAAACAACTGGGCGGCATGGGCACGGCGTTTGCCTCGTCCTTGTTGGGGTTGGCGGGCTCGCTGGTTGTCGGGTTGTTGGAACTGTTCGCCAGCCACGGCCAAAACCGGTTTTACCGCGAATTGGAAGAATGGCTGTCGACCATCACCCGCGTCGGGTTTTCATCTGGTGAAGGGGACGGTGGCGAGCAGGGCGTGATTGCCGGTGTGCTGGACCATATGTCGGAACAGATGGAAGCGATGCGCACGATGTTCACCCAGTCCGATGTCAGCCGCGCGATGGTGGACGAAAAACTGGGGCTGCTGGCCACATCGGTCGAAGGGCTGACCGACCGGATGGCACAGGAGGTCGGCACGTCGGATGCCCTGATACGGGTGGCGGACGGTCAGGATGCGCTGGTGCAACTGCTGACGGAACAGGCCAAAGAGGGCGGGGCGCATGTGGACGCCGAAAGCCGGATGCGGCTGCGTTCAATTGATGTGCAATTGCTGCGGGTGCTCGAGGAAATGTCGGCAGGCCGCCAAGAGGTCACGGGTGAGTTGCGCAACGACCTTACGGCGCTGACCAAAGCGATCCGCGCAGTGACGCCCAAAAGCGGCGGGCGGGGGCAGGGCTGATGGCGCTTAGTCGTCGCACAGGACAACGGTTTCAGGCCTCGATCTGGCCCGGGTTTGTCGATGCGATGACGGCGCTTTTGCTGGTGCTGATGTTTGTGCTGACCATTTTTATGGTGGTGCAATTTGTGCTGCGCGAAACCATCACCGGACAGGAAAGCGAACTGGATGATCTGAGTTCGCAAATCATTGGATTGGCGGACGCGCTGGGGCTGTCGCAACAACGCGCGGCAGGGCTGGAGGATGACGTTGTGCGGCTGGATAGCTCCTTGGCCACGGCCCGCAGCGAGGCCGAAACACGGCTGGCGCTGATCGCGTCCTTGACGGCCCAGTCGAATGCGCAAGGGTTGGAGCTGCAACAGCAACGCGCCTCGATCACCGGATTTGAAGCGCAGGTTGCTAGTTTGCTGGCCGAGCGCGATGTGGCGCGGGGCGAGGGCGAGGCGTTGACGCAGCGATTGGCCGATGCCGACGCCGCGCGTAGTCAGCTGATTTCGGATCAGGAGGCGCTGCAACTGGCACTGGCAAAGGCCCGCGAGGAAATTGATGTGCAGGTCGAAACGGCCCGATTGGCGGCGGCCCGCAAGGATGCGTTGCAGGCGTTGATTGCCGATTTGCGCAGTCAGGCCACGGCGCAGGATGAAACGCTGGTTGATGTATTGGCACGGCTGGATGGGGCTGTGTCGCGGGGCAGTGAACTGGAAGGCCGACTGAGTTCGGTAGAGGGGGAGTTATCGGTAGCCGAGAAGGCCGCTTTGGCCGAGGCTGAAGCAGGGCAAGCCTTGCGTGAAAACCTGGCCGGGCTTGAGGCCGAATTGGGCAAGGAGGAGGCTGCAAAGCTGGCCGAGGCCGCTGTGGCGCAGGCTTTGCGCGACAG
>JAFLKA010000468.1 GCA_022712735.1 Marinosulfonomonas sp.
GCGCGGTTGGCAGGGCTTTCCAGCCCCATCAACAATCCGGCCTTCATCTGGGCGCGGGCCCGTTCGACCTCGGCGTCCGACATATCGTCGGCGGCACGCTTGATTTCATCCACCGTCAGCGTTGCCAATTCGCCCAGCTGCTCACCGCTGGTGCCCGCGTAAATCGTCATCATGCCGCTGTCGGCGAATGCTCCGGCCTGGGCAAAAATCGAATAACACAGCCCGCGCTTTTCGCGCACTTCCTGAAACAGCCGCGATGACATGCCTCCGCCAAAAGCCGAGGCGAAAATCTGGGCGGTGTAAATCTCGGGATCGCGGTAATCCGGCCCCTCCAGCGACAGCGTGAAATGCGCCTGCTCAAGCTCTTTGACCTCGCGTTTCTCTCCCCCCGTAAACCGTGCCACATCAACCGCCGCACTGGGACGTTCCGCCAGATGGCCAAACAGCCGTTCGGCCTCACGCACAATGGTGTCGTGGTCCACAGCACCCGCCGCCGACAGGATCATTTGTGACGGCCCGTAACGCTCGGCCACAAAGCCTTGCAGGTCTGTTCGGTTAAACGCCTTGACCCGCTCTGCCGGTCCCAAAATCGTGCGCCCGATGGATTGTTTGGGGTATGACACCTCTTGCAACCAGTCAAAAACCACATCATCCGGCGTGTCCAGCGACTGGCCTATTTCCTGCAAGATCACGCCGCGTTCGACCTCGATTTCCTTCGGGTCAAACACCGGATTAAGCAGGATATCCGAGATCACATCCAGCCCCAGCCCCACGTCCTGCCCCAAAACCCGCACGTAATAGGCAGTCATTTCACGGCTGGTATAGGCGTTGATAAATCCACCAACATCTTCAATTGCCTCGGCAATTTCCAAGGCGCTACGCGTCTCCGTGCCCTTGAATGCCATATGCTCCAGAAAATGTGCAATGCCGTTTTGCAGGGCCCGTTCGTGACGGCCACCGGCGGTCACCCAGATGCCTAACGAAGCGGATTCAAGGCTCGGCATATTTTCAGTGACAATGCGAAAGCCGTTGCTCAGGGTGTGAAACTCAACACTCACGATGCGATACGCTCGCGGATCAATGTCGTCAATTCGCCCAGATCATTACCCACTTGGGTAAAGCGCTCCGCCTTGTCAAACAAATCCCCCATACGGGCGGGCAATGGCGGATGAATGCCACAGGCGTCCTGCACCGCTGTGGGGAATTTAGCGGGATGCGCCGTGGCCAGCGTGATCATCGGCTCATCTCCCAAATGCTCCTGCGCCACCTTCACAGCCACTGCCGAATGCGGGCATAAAACCTCGCCGGTGCGCGCCAGCATATCCTTGATGGTAGCGTTTGTTTCAGCCTCTGATGCACGCCCCGAAATAAACGCCTCGCGCAACACGTCAATCGCGCCTTGGGAAACCTTGAATTCCCCATCCGATTTCAGCTCATCCATCACTTGGGTCACCGCAGCGCCATCGCGCCCATAGGCGTCAAACAGCACCCGCTCAAAGTTGGACGAGACCTGAATATCCATCGACGGGCTGATCGAAGGCGTCACACCTTTGGTGCTATAGGCGCCCGTTTGCAAGGTCCGGTGCAGGATATCGTTCTGATTGGTGGCGATCACCAGCTTATCAATTGGCAAGCCCATTTTACGCGCGATGTAGCCTGCGAAAATATCGCCAAAATTGCCGGTTGGCACGGTGAAACTGACCGAGCGATGCGGCGCACCCAGCGCGGTTGCGGCGCTGAAATAATAAACCACCTGCGCCAGAACGCGGCCCCAGTTGATCGAATTCACCCCTGCCAGTCGCACTTCGTCGCGGAAATCAAAATCGTTGAACATGTCCTTCAGCCGCGCTTGGCAATCATCAAAATCGCCAGCCACAGCCAGCGCATGGATGTTGCTATCCGCTGGCGTGGTCATCTGGCGGCGCTGCACCTCTGACACGCGGCCATGCGGATACATGATGAACATATCCACCGAATCCAGTCCGGCAAACGCTTCAATCGCCGCCGACCCTGTATCACCCGAAGTTGCGCCGACAATCGTCACCCGTTCACTGCGTTTGGCCAATGCAGATTGGAACATCTGGCCAATCAACTGCATGGCGAAATCCTTGAACGCCAAGGTCGGGCCGTGGAACAGTTCAAGCAGGAAATGGTTCGGCCCCAGTTGCACCAAAGGTGCCCGCGCATCATGACCAAACCCGTCATAGGCACGGCCAATGATCTGGGCAAATTCACTATCTCCAAAGCTGCCCTCGACAAACGGGCGCATCACGCGGTAAGCGATCTCCTCATATGGCAGCCCTGCCAGCGCCGCGATATCGCCTTTCGCCATCACCGGAACCTCGGCTGGCACATACAGCCCCCCGTCGCGCGCCAACCCTGTCAGCATCGCCTCTTCAAAGCTCAGATCGGGGGCTTGCCCACGGGTCGAAATATATCGCATGTCACTTTGCCTTTGCTGTTCTTTCGCGCCTGATACGCCAGATCAGATACGCTGTCATCCCCAACCATACAAGCGCAAGCCCAAACCATGTCACAACATATTCCAGATGGCGGTTCGGAATGCCACTGCTGGTCACTGGAAACGGGCTGGTTACAAGCGTGGCCTCGCTGCTATCGCGTTGCACCACCAACACAGGCTCGGTGCCCAGAACCTTGGCCATCGCAACGATATCGCGCGCAAACCAAATGCCGCGCTTTACATCCGGTACAGGCGTGGCGCTGTTAATCTCGTCTGGCCAATGTAGATTGCCGATAATCTCGGCAGCCACCTCGGGGCGTTGGGCATCCTTGGCACTGATCGCCACAAACCCGCGGTCCAGCATTACCCTGCGCCCACCATTCATTTCATAGGCTGAAATAATCCGATACCCGGGACCAATCTTTTGCACCGAGGCCAGAATGTGTATTTCGTCCTGCAAAATCACACCAGCCATCTTGACCGGCATAAACTGGTCCCGCGTTGAAATGGGGTCGA
>JAFLKA010000450.1 GCA_022712735.1 Marinosulfonomonas sp.
CCGAGGGCCAACGATCACATCAATCTCACTGATAAACTCCGCTGAGTACTCCATGGAGAAACTCCTTTCCAAACTACAGGAAAGAACTGAATCGCAGATCGCTACCTCAAGCGTAAGGTGGGTACGGGACAACGCTTACGGCTCAACAGAGCCGTATTTTACGTGTTGGACCTCAAAGTGTCCCTGTTTGCGGGGACACCCGAGACAGTTTTCGAACTTTATTGGCTTTCCCTATAAGAGGTGATCTAAGGGGTTGTGTATCCCGTGGTCTGATAGGGAGTTACCTTAAAAGGCGATAAATATTTTGAAGGGGCCCGATCACACAGATTGCGAGATGAAGTTTTTTTTGGTTTACTAACGTTAGAGTTGCTCCTTGTGACATGCCCAACAATTTTCTGTTTGGCAGGTGTACAGGGAGCAACAGATTTGAGAAAGTTCATGAAATCATTACGTTCGAAATGGACATACTTCGTTGTTGTCAATTTCCATGGTCCCTTTGAGTTTGCTCAAGGGCCCAGAATTACAGCATATCGCAAAGAGGTTGATAAGAGAGCTCGTCTCAATCTTGAACGCTATAAAGAAAAGGTCGTATAGTTTTCCGAACTGTCGACCACTACAAAAGGCCAGCATCCCTGCTGGCCTTTTTGACTACAGAAATGAAAGAAGATCACATCAGTTCGATATGTGTAACGATATGGTCTAAACCCCAGTTGCGTGAGACGCTAGTGGGGTAGGATAGTCAAATCGTAATTTTATGTTGCGGGGTCACCCGAGACGGTTTTCGAACTTTTTGAGACTGAAGAAAGGGCAAAGTGATGAAAATTTGAGAGCAATTCGAGCCCAAAATCACCGATTTGATAAGTAATATTGCCACATTTTACGATGGCAGATGGCGGTGTCCTCTATGGTGCCCATGCACGAGATGCTTCCCGAACCGCTCAAATCTATATCGCCAAGTTCGTTGATAATATTACAAACTCAGACAAAGGCAATGATTGTCATCCGCGGCCGATGTAGGAATTGTAGACCATCAAATTGGGTGCCTAATTTTGTCTTTAAAATGTTTGGTCTCGTTGAGTTCATCGTCAGAAAGTAGCCTTGGCTGTGATTGAAGTGGCATTGAAGCAAAATCAACATACCTTTCTTGACGGTTATCTTTATCTAGAATCTTACCAAAGATGCATAATTGAATATTTGCGTGATCGAAAAAGTAGGAGCCTTTTCTGATCTCCATACCTTCCCAAAAAACGGCTCTTACACTGTCAAACGAAACGGCGTCTTCTTCGTTGAGATATGCAATAAGATCAAGAACCAAATTGTAATCATCCTTGTTGTACCCGACAAATTTATTGTGATTAATGACGGTACCAGAAAAAATTTTCTTACGTACGTTATCAATGGTCCTTAATATAGGGTTTGATTGGGCGATGCTAATTTTCTTTTGTGTCTTAGCGAACGTCTGAAGTGTGGCAAGAGCTTTCGATCCCGCCAGATCTAGTGTTTTTGCTAAAGAGACGTCCACCTCAATTACAGCGGGCATTTCGTTGCTGAACTTTTCTTTGATGGAAAATTCCTCCGCCCAAAAAAGCGCTTTCTCCGGACATTCTTGGTAAAAATACACACCAGGGCCTAGCCAGTCATATTCATTCCGTGACTCCAAAAAACGCCTTTCGGAAAAGATTTTCAGAGCAATTCTCTTCGTTGTACCATGATAGAATACTGTCACAAAAAAAGCCCCTCAAAAATCATTCGAGGGGCTCGCATTTATGTATCCGTGCTTTCGGAAGCAATCTGTTCATCTAACTTTTTGCGCGCACGAGCAACCGCATCTTCAAAGTCTTTGTGATCCGACTGGTTTTCTATGCGTTCGATCGCTTTCATTAACGCTAGATTGTTCACACGTTTTTGTTCTTCATAGGGAAACATTTCCTTTATCCTTCTTGTAGAAGGGAATGCTTCCTCGATATGTGATACTGGGGAGCATAACACTCCCTCAGGTTCTCTTTTGGCTTTGAAGACCACAACTTTGGGCATCCGTCGCTTTCGTTCCAAACCTGTTTTACGATGAAAAATTTTCGTGAAAGTTTTGGGACTGGCTTCCACGGGATATTCTCGTGAAAAATGCTTAATTACATTTGCGTAACCGCCAGCGATACGCCCTAGTTCTAGGTCGTTCATGATGTTTGCGGTCTGCACGTGTTTAGTCATGGGATTTTCAAGCCTCTTCGTCTGCTAGATATTCTAATACAGAACTTGCATATAGACAATAATATATGGCTGTTGAAACAATACTCAACAAAAGTTGGGTTTCTTTTTTTCTGAACGATTTTTTTTTGCAATCTACACAAAGGAAACCTAGTGCCGTTTGCCTGTCTTCGCTATTTGGATCGCTGACTACGTGAACAGCTGTTGAATCAAATAATTCGTTCCAATTCTGGTATGGGTTTTTATAATCTGTTGAAGCTTTTGAGATAAAGTTGATGCACTGAAACCTCGAAACCGGCTTGGCAGAAATCAAGTGATTCATAATTGAGTTTGATGTGTAAGGGTAAGGTTCCTCACTAGCGTATAATTCATCACGCATTTTAGCCGAAACAGAGTCACGAAAAAACGTTTCTACTTTTAGCGCTGAATCATCTTTGTCTGACTGTGGGAGAAGTAGTTTAATCGAAACAGAAACCTCGGTATTGAGCTGATTGCTCAAAATTCGCTGCACAACATTCACGCTTTCTTGAAGATACAGCTCGTATTCGGGGAAGAATTCCTCGTCAGCTCTTTGCCCTAGTGCAGTATTTATTAGAGATGAGCTGAGGCCTGTGCGCTTTTGGAATAACCTGTCAAGTTCTGAAAGGGCCAGCAAGACGTATGAAGATTCTTGTGTTTCGCGATCTACAAGCAGTTGCAAATAGCGAGATTCAAGGCGAATAAACTGCTCATGCTGTTTTTTCTCGGTTCTTCGCTTCTTCCATAGAGTGAAAAATGCTCCATATGCCAGTACTATGCTCAAGACCGATATCAAAGAGAGAAAGGTTAACAGTGATGCTTGTTCAGAAATCATCTTTCGACCTTCACTACTTTGTACCCAGTGACATATTCTTACTAATTTATTGATGAAAAGATACAAAAAATGAGTTCGTTGCAATTGTTTGCTTTACTCGCTCTGCAATCGTGAGCCTTCGCCAGTGTTAAATTGACCATGAAAGTTTGAGATTCAAACGCCCTGTACAGAATACATTGAATTTGGTCAGAGAAAAAATAACTCAAACCAGAAACACAGCTCAGTTGAGACGCGCTTTGGGGGCTTTAACCAAGTACATGACCGAGCCAACTAACGATTTAGATCGTTCTACCAAGCCGTACACGCCAAATCCGAATGTGTTGAAAAAATTGCTTTTTTTGCAAATGTGGAAACAGAGTTTAGAATTCTTGGTGTGCATGACGCTTTGAACTATTGTTGAATTATTAACTACGGGACTGTTTATTTTCCAAA
>JAFLKA010000114.1 GCA_022712735.1 Marinosulfonomonas sp.
ATTTCGCCATGAACGCCTCGCGGGTGACGGTTTTATCGACCAGTTCGGCGATCTCCTGATTGGTGGGCCAGATGTCTTTCAGATAGACATCATTGCCGTCTTTGTCCGTGCCCAGCACATCGGTGGCGATGTTTATGTCCAGCGTGCCAGCGATGGCGTAGGCCACGACCAAGGGCGGCGAGGCGAGATAGTTGGCGCGCACGTCGGGGCTGCTCCGGCCCTCGAAGTTGCGGTTGCCAGACAGCACGGAGGTTGCCACCAGATCGCCCTCGGCGATGGCGGCTGAAATTGCCGGCTGTAACGGGCCGGAGTTGCCGATGCAGGTGGTGCAGCCATAGCCGACCAGATTGAAACCCAGCGCATCCAGATCCTTTTGCAGATCGGCGGCCTCAAGGTATTCCGAAACCACTTGGGAGCCGGGGGCCAGCGAGGTTTTCACCCACGGTTTGCGGTTCAGCCCCAAGGCGGCGGCCTTGCGCGCCACCAACCCTGCGCCGATCATCACATATGGGTTCGAGGTGTTGGTGCACGACGTGATCGAGGCGATCACCACCTTGCCGCTCTCCATGGTGTAGTCTTCGCCCGCCACGGCCACTTCTTTGTGCATCGGGCGTTTGAACATGTCTTTCATCTGGCTGGCAAATGCCGCTTTGGCATCGGTCAACGCGATGTAATCCTGTGGGCGTTTGGGGCCGGAAATTGCCGGAACGATGGTGCCCATGTCCAGCGACAGAGTGTCGGTGTAGACGGGTGCGTAATCCGCATCGCGCCAGAACCCGTTTGCCTTGGCGTAGGCTTCGACCAGTGCAATCCGGTCCTCGTCGCGGCCCGAAACCCGCAAATAGCGCAGGGTTTCGTTATCAATCGGGAAATAGCCACATGTCGCGCCGTATTCCGGTGCCATGTTGGCGATGGTGGCACGATCGGCCAATGGCAAACGGTCCAGACCCTCGCCGTAAAATTCAACGAATTTGCCAACCACGCCCTGGATGCGCAGTAGTTCCACCACCTTTAGAACCAGATCGGTGGCGGTGGTGCCTTCCATCATTTCGCCGGTCAGCTCGAACCCCACAACCTCGGGGATCAGCATTGAAATCGGCTGACCCAGCATCGCTGCTTCGGCCTCGATCCCGCCAACGCCCCAGCCAAGGACTGCCAAGCCGTTCACCATGGTGGTGTGGCTGTCGGTGCCGACCAACGTGTCAGGGTAGGCGACGGTTTTGCCGTTCTGGTCGGTGTCGGTCCAAACGGTTTGCGACAGATATTCAAGGTTCACCTGATGGCAGATGCCGGTGCCCGGGGGCACCACGCGGAAATTGTCAAACGCCGATTGGCCCCATTTCAGGAAAGTGTAGCGCTCGATGTTGCGCTCGTATTCACGCTCCACATTCATTGCGAAGGCCCGCGGTGTGCCGAAATTGTCGATCATCACCGAATGGTCAATCACCAGATCAACTGGGGTCAGCGGGTTGATCAATTCAGCGTCACCACCCAGCCCGATGATGCCATCGCGCATCGCGGCCAGATCGACCACGGCAGGCACGCCGGTGAAATCCTGCATCAGAACGCGGGCAGGGCGGTAAGCAATCTCGCGCGGGTTTTTGCCGCCATTTGTGGCCCATTGTGCAAAGGCTTTGATGTCATCCGTGGTGACGGTCTTGCCATCCTCGAACCGCAGCATGTTTTCCAGAACCACTTTCAGAGCGGCGGGAAGGCGCGAGAAATCACCCAAACCGGCAGCGGTGGCCGCAGGGATCGAGTAATAATCGACGCTTTGCGCGCCCACGGTCAGGGTTTTGCGGGAATTTGCGCTGTCTTGTCCGACTTGAATGGTCATGGCTGGCTCCATTAATGCTAACGGCTATGGGCGGGTGCCCTTGTCCCTTGCGCTTTTGACCTATCCGGAGGAGTCGTTCAAGGGGGCAGGCGGTATTTGTATACCATTGCACACAATTAATTTGTAGCGCGGATGTTACGAAATTAATAAGGATTCTCGCAAAACCTTGATTGGCTATTGATTGGGCTGTGACTTAGTTGAGTATAAGAGCGCAGGTAACAGAGAGCGGATCATGCATAAATTTGCGATTATTGTAACAGGGATGTGGATGGCGGTGGCCAATATGGCTGCGGCAGGGTCCGGCCCTGTGGTGGTTGAACTTTATACCTCGCAAGGGTGTTCCAGCTGTCCGCCTGCCGATGAATTATTGGGCCGATTGGCCAAACGCGACGATGTGATCGCACTATCGTTGCATGTGGATTATTGGGATTACATCGGCTGGAAAGACATCTTTGCCAGCCCGCAATATTCGGACCGGCAACGTGCCTATGCACGGGCAGCGGGCAAACGCATGGTATATACGCCGCAGATGGTGATCGACGGGCAAGACCTTGTTGTGGGCACCAAACCGAACGAGGTTTCCGACCTGATCAAGGCCCATACATCTACGCAGGATCAGGTGCGCCTGACGGTCACCCGTAACGGTGACCAGATCGAGATCACAGCAGAACCACTGGCCAAAGGGCTGGGTAAAATGGTGGTGCAGATGGTGCGGTTTGTTGACGGGCAATCGGTGCAGATCAAGCGCGGCGAGAATGCGGGACGCAAACTGGCCTATCACAATGTGGTCACCGAATGGAGCGTCCTGAAGGGCTGGAACGGATCGGCCCCGCTGATATTTTCCGCAAACGTCCCGGGTGATGATGAATGCGTGATTATCGTTCAGGCGGCCAATCACGGGTCCATCTTGGCAGCTGCGCGGGTGCGCTGACGTTCTGGCTTCCAACGTCGATGTATCCACAACCATTGCCCCATATGCTGACGCACCACATGTTCCAGACTGTCATTTAAGGCCTGCGTCATGGTTACAGCATCGGTGTGCGGGACCGGTGCATCGGTCTGGATGGTGAAATCCATCCCGTTGTCCGCCCGAATGCCATAGATCGGCACCAGCAATGCATCCATCTTCAAGGCCATTTTAGCGGCTGAAAGGGCGGTGGGCGCGGATTTCCCGAAAAACACCAGATCTTCGCCGTGGTTCATATATTGGTCGACCCCGAAAAAGGTCATGCCGCCGCCCCGCAGGAATTTCACCATTTGGGCCAGCCCTTTGCGTCCGCGTGCAAACAGCGGCGTGCCGATATGTGAAATTGCGGCCTCGTAATGGCGGTTATAATAGAGGTTTGTCATCGGCATATAGATTGCCCCGACGCGGTAGCCTTTGGCGATCAACGCGGACCGGACCACATCGTAATTGCCAAAATGTCCGGTGACCAGCACCACGGGGTGGCCATCCTTATAGGCGTTTTCCAGCGCCTCGGCTCCGGGGCCTTCAATCGGCGTTTGCTGCACCCGTGAAATGAATTCATCGCCTGAATATATCTCGATCAAGCTGCGGCCCGCGTTGTTTGGCACCTGATAACACAGGCTTTTGACTTCGGATGGGGGCATGTCAGGGCAGGTATAGGCCAGATTCTCACGGATGCGTTTGGTGAATCCGGCTATCGGGGCAACAATCCGCGCCATGATCCAGCCCATCAGTGGCACGCGCCATTTATAAGGCAGGGCCAGCAACAGCGCGAATAAGGCGCGGATCAGCAGATCAATGAAGTAATCGCCCCAGCCTTTGCCTTTCTCTGCCATGATGGTCCTTTGGTGTTTGTTCGATAGGGCAGACATAAATGCCCGATGACCAGATCACAAGCGTGCCCCACAAGCATACCAGCTCAGCCGGGGGATTTCAGGTGGTGGATTTTGGAACACCCACACCGATCATACTGTCACGGGTGACAAGGGCGGCCAGTTTCTCCGCGCTCCACCCGTCCGTGCCATCAGGGCGGGCGGGCAGCACGATGTAGCGCATATCGGCTGTGGAATCATGGACCCTAACGGTGGTGCTGTCGGGTAGGGTGACGCCGAATTCGGCCAGAACCTTGCGCGGTTCTTTCACCACGCGCGATCTGTAGGCGCGGGATTTATACCAGTCGGGCGGCAGGCCCAGCAGGTTGCGCGGATAGCATGAGCACAGGGTGCAAACGATGATGTTGTGGGTGTCCGCCGTATTTTCCAATGCGATCAGCCGCAAGGGGCCGATATCATAGCCCATCTCGCGGCTGGCCTCAGACGCATCCGCAAGCAGGCGGGTTTTGAACGCCGGATCACCCCAGGCCCGCGCCACCACTGCGGCCCCGTTTGAAGGGCTGCGCGAATCCATTTCATCGATCTGGGCAGCGATTTCGGCAGGGGTCAGAATGCCCTTCTCGATCAGCAGTTCGCGCATGGCAATTTCCATGGTTTGCCAATATGTTAGGGGGTGATCATCATCTTCGCGGTAAGGGTGGCCCGACGGGCTCATACCGCTGTGGTGAAAATTATCATCATGGTGGTCGTGAGGGTGATCATGTGGCATCTGCAATTTCCACCTTTTCCAGCCAGTGGGCGTATATTTCGGCATCCAGCGTATCGGTCGGGTTCTCGGCTGTATCCCCCCAGACCTCGGCCATTGAAAACCGAACCCGAACAAGCGATTGCATTTCTTTCTTTAATCCATATGCGGCGCGTTCCGGATTGGCAAATTCGCCCAGTTCCCGTTCAATCACCCCGCATTTGCCGCGCAAATATGCAGGGGTGCGCACATGGCCCGGCGGCATCATGGTTTTAACGCGGACCTGTTCAGCCATCTGCGGCCTCGCCATAGGTTGCACCACGGGCCTTGATTTGCTCCATCCGCTCACCCAACTCGGCCAATGTATAGGCGTCGGCCTCGATCATGTTCTGGTTCACGGCGGCGACCCAGCGCTCGTAATAGGACATGGTTTCAAACGCGGCTTCGCCCATATCCTCGATGGCGCGGCGCAAACCGTCAACGGTGAAATAGCCTTTGGTCGAGCACAGCACCATCAACGCATCCACCCGTTTTTCCCAAAGGGCGAAATCGTGATCTTCGGGCAGCGGCGCATCTGTGTCCTGCCCGCCCATATCGTGCCAGCGGCGTCCTGTTGTCTTCATGTCTTCACGCTAGGGGCGGGGACGGCACAGCGCAAGTCTGAAAGAAGCCGCGATTATTGACGGCCCCGTTCAGAGTGCGAGGCTCGCAAGCCTATTCCTCTTCATCCTCGGCCACAAAGAACACCTCGCCCGCCGCTTCCAATTCGCGAATTTCGGCGACAACCGCGCTCATCGCCTCTTCGCCGTCCGCCTCTTTCACCTTGCCCAGTTCCCCCATTTCATCGCGCATCCCTTCGGCCATGCGTTTTGAGATGTTGGCAAGGATAAATTCAACCGATTCCCCCAGTTCGCTGGCCTCGGCTGCCGCTAGCGCCGTGACCAGAACCGCCTGATCAATGCCGCGGGTGATTTTTGGCACATCGCGCGGGTCAATGCGGGCAGGGATGTTGGCGAATGTAAAGATCGCCTTGCGCACCTTGCTGGCAAAGGCTTGATCATCCTCGTCCAGCCCGGCCAAAACTTCGTTCCGTGTGGCGGCAGGCGAAAAGTTCAGGATCGCGCCAACCCGTTCGACCGGCCCGTCATCAAATGCCTGAAGCGGCACGCTGTCCAGCTGGGTCGCCAGCGATTGGCCGATCCGTTGCACCGCATCCGGTGTGACCCCGCTGGTTTGTGACACCGCATAGGTGATGCGCCGTGCCTGCTGGCCTGGCAACATCCCTAATAATTCCGCCGCCTTTGAAACGTTCAGCTTGGACAGCATCACCGCCGCAACCTCGATGCTTTCATCCTCAAGCACCGGCAACAGGCGTTCCGCTTCCAGTCCCATAATCCGCTCCCACGGATCACCACCGCGCTTAACTCCGCTTTCGCGGCGCAACCGTTCGGCCATTTGCGGGTTTATTGCCCCGTCCAGCGTGTTCAAGGCCGCTTCCAGCCCGCCCGAAAATGACAAACCGATGCTGTCCAGCTCGGCGATAAATTCCACCACCACCGACACCACCGTTTCACGGCTGACACTGCGCATCGATCCCATTTGCATGGTCAGATCCTGTTGCATGGCCTCGGGCAAATCGGTCAGTGATAATTCCGCCCCCTCTGCCAATACCAACCGCACGATGATCGCGGCCTTTTGCTGGCGGGTTATTGCGGGTGGTATCATCGGGGCGGGCAAGCCGATGTTTGTCTCTGTCATGGGTGGCAGGGCTGGGGTCAAGTCGCGCATCTCCGGTCCGGTTTGCCCCAAATTGGCAGATATCGGTTAATGTATCCCTTAGATGGACCATGAAATGGTAATAATTCTAATGGTTTCCACCACGTTCGCGGATGCGAAAGATAATCCAGCACCATGCCCCCAAACCCGCATTGTATTACGCTGCACCAGATTATAGCGACCCACTTTAAACGACCCGAGACCGCCAAAGCCGCTGATCTGCACATTGCCGTTTTTGATACGGATTCACGGTGCCCAGTAGTGGCTTTTAAAGAACTCGCTAATATTGATCAGCCAACTGGATGGTGGCAGATTCAGGATAGCGGTGACCAAAAACAGTGCGACAACCGCCAGCATGACAAATAATTCCGAGCTATGCCCGCGCGCTGACGGGCTGGCACCGAACGTCAAATTCTTGATCACCGACAGATGGATGATGATGTGCCAGACAGCCACAATAAGGAACAAAATGCCTGCCGTTAGGTGAATAGCCTGCCACCCGTGACGATCAAGCCCTCCAAACAACCAGTCGATCTTGTTGGCCACTGATCCGCGTGGTGCGATGATCAAAACCAGACCGCTGATTGCCATAACTATGAAACCAAGACCGACCCCAAATACAGCGGCGGCACGGGCCGACCACCGCGGCCTGCTGCGGGGGGACTCTGGTCGGGGGATGTCGGGCATATCTTATCCTTTCGAGCTGCGAAACCGCGCCACAATGGTAAGATTAATTGCCTGTTTTGTCATTGACCTCTATCAAATATTACGCCGCAAAGGGAGTGGGGCCGGGGATGGATTCAGGTCTCGCCAAACACCCGCGCAAAAATCGTATCCACATGTTTAGTATGATACTCCAGATCAAACTTGCCCTTGATCTCCTCAACACTCAGCGCCGCCGTCACGTCCGCATCCGCCAGCAATTCGGTCATGAAATCAGCGCCTTCTTCCCAAACCCGCATCGCATTACGCTGCACCAGACTATAGCTGTCCTCGCGCGAAACACCGGCTTGGGTCAGGGCCAATAGCACCCGCTGCGAATGCACCAGCCCACGGAATTTATTCATATTTGCCAGCATGTTGTCTGGATAAATCACCAGTTTATCAATCAGCCCCGTTAACCGGAACAGCGCAAAATCTAGCGTGATAGTCGTATCCGGCCCGATATTGCGCTCGACCGAGGAGTGCGAAATATCACGCTCGTGCCACAGGGCTACGTTCTCCATCGCGGGCACCACGGCCATGCGCACCAGACGTGCCAGACCTGTCAGGTTTTCGCTCAAAATAGGGTTGCGTTTATGTGGCATCGCAGAGGAGCCTTTTTGCCCCTTGGAGAAGAACTCCTCGGCCTCCAGAACCTCGGTGCGCTGCATGTGACGCACCTCAATAGCGATGTTTTCAATGCTGCTGCCAACCACACCCAGCGCTGCAAAAAACGCCGCGTGCCGATCGCGCGGGATCACTTGCGTGCTGATCGGCTCGATGTTCAGGCCCATTTTTTCACAAACATGCGCCTCGACCGATGGATCAATATTGGCAAACGTGCCAACCGCGCCCGAAACAGCCCCCGTGGAAATTTCGTCGCGCGCCACTTTCAGGCGGGTCAGATTGCGGTCCATTTCGGCATAAAAACGCGCGAACGTCAGGCCCATGGTGGTTGGCTCGGCATGGATGGCGTGCGAGCGACCAATGCGGATGGTCATCTTATGCTCCATCGCGCGGCGTTTCAGCGCCGCCAGCAGATTTTCCATGTCGGAAATCAGGATGTCAGAAGCCCGCACCAGTTGCACGTTGAAGCAGGTGTCCAGCACATCCGATGAGGTCATACCCTGATGCACAAACCGCGCTTCGTCATTGCCGATGATTTCGGCCAGATGGGTCAGAAACGCGATCACGTCATGTTTGGTGACGGCCTCGATCTCGTCGATCCGCGCTACATCGAATTCTACATCTTTGGCCTTCCACACCGCATCCGCATTGGCTTGCGGGATCACCCCTAATGCGGCTTGGGCATCACAGGCATGGGCTTCGATCTCGTACCAGATGCGAAATTTTGTCTCAGCGGACCAGATGGCAACCATATCGGGGCGGGAATAACGGGGGATCATGACAGAGCCTTATATGTTGGGTGCAGATGCGGCCTGTCTTAGTGGCCTATAGGCAAGGCAGCAAGGTTTACCTTGCCTATAGGTCAGGGGTGGGGCAAAAAGGCGCTAAGTTTACTTAAAACAGGAGATGGCGGCATGGCGCTTACAGCTACAAATCGGGTTTTGGCAGAGGTATTTGGCGCGGATCAGGGCACAGCCCTGCGTGTGAAGCAAGCGGCGCTGGTTGCGGCGGGTATCGCGGCCCTGGCAGTGTCGGCCAAAATCATGGTGCCAATGTTGCCGGTTCCGATGTCGATGGGCACATTCGCGGTGCTGACCATTGGCGCGGCTTATGGCGCGCGTTTGGGGCTGGTGACGATCTTTGGCTATATGCTGATCGGCATGTTGGGCTTTGACGTTTTTGCCAAATCCACAGCCGAACTAAACGGCTTTGAATATATGATGGGCAGCACCGGCGGTTATCTGGTTGGCTTTGTGCTGGCGACGATTGCGCTGGGTATGTTGGCC
>JAFLKA010000303.1 GCA_022712735.1 Marinosulfonomonas sp.
CCCTGATCACCGACTTCAATCCGTGCTTCGCGGTCTAGAAACGGAATTCTTATTATCCCAAGAAAATGAACAACGAAAAACATAACCACCACACCCGCAATAATGGTAAACCCGTCGCGGTTGTTCAAATAGAATTTACCAAACAGCGATGTTGTAAAACCAAGCAGCATAAACACCGTGGACAAACCCAGCACAAACGCGGCTGCAGCCCAAATCGGACGGCGACGGGTCGCGCCATCCGAGCCAGCCATTTCGTTCATCGTTATCCCGCCCATATAGGCCAGATAAGGGCCAACAACGGGGAAAACGCAAGGCGACAGGAACGACAATAGCCCAGCTGTCAATGCCACAAACATGGCCGGTAGAAGGGTCGCATCGATAACTGTTTCTATGCCAAACATATTGGGCCTCTGGTTTTTGGTTTTTCCATCTCTACGCTATCCTGCGGGCGGCGTCACCTGCGTAGATGTCACATTTGCGTGGACTTGGTGCATTTGTCACCCTATCCATTTCGCATGGACTGGATTGAGGAAATTGACGCCATCGGCATGCTGTGCCCGCTACCCGTGCTAAAGCTGCGCAAACGGCTGCAAGGACACGATACGGGGGCTGTGCTGCGCCTGTTGGCGGATGATCCTGCCGCGGTGATTGATGTGGCGCATTTTTGCAATGAGCAGGGCCACGAGTTGATCGGGCAAAGCGATACCGATCATGGGCAAGCCTATCTGGTGCGCAAAGGCTAGGGACAGGACCTAGGTCAGGATAAGGCGCAGTGCGGCCAGCAGCGCCGCGATGCGGATCAGCCATTTGAACAAATCAATGTTGATGTATTTCAAAAACTTATACCCTGCGACCGCTCCAATCAGGATCACCGGTAAATACATCAGGTTCAACGTTAGCGACGGGATGGTTATCAAGCCCAATTGTGCCGACAACGGCACCTTGGCGATATTCAGCACCAGAAAAAACCAGCTGCGGGTGCCAACGAATTCGGATTTCGTTAACCCCATCTGCAACAGGTAAATCCCGAAAATCGGCCCCGCCGCGTTCGCCACCATCGACGCCGCCCCCGCCAAAACTCCGGTGATCCCTGTCATCACACGGCCCCGCATATGCGCGCGCACGCCGTCACTCATCGCAAGGTCCAGCACCAGCATGGCAAGGATCGTCCAGCCGATAATGCGCTCAAAATTGGTATCCGGTGCAAGGTGCAGGATGGCATAGCCAAGGGCAAGGCCGACCAACGTTAACGGCACCAGCTTTAGCAAAATACCCCACTGGCAGGATCGCCGATAGTAAATCACCGCCATGATATCGGCAGCAATCAGCATCGGCAACAACACCCCCGGCGACGCCTTGCCCGGAATTGCCAGCGCCATCAGCAGCACCGCCAATATCCCGACGCCGCCAACGGATGTTTTGGTGAACCCGACCAGAAAGGCGGCCAAACCGATGTAGAAATAATGAAGCGTTGAAATATCCATGCCCAACATCCCTACCCTGAAACGAAAAATGCCGGCAAGCCTTGGCCTGCCGACATTTCATTAATCATATTACAAAAAGCGTTTAGCGCCCCAGCGACCACCAACCCTTTTTCTTGGGCTTGTCCGACTTGGTGTCGGGCTTTGGCTCAGGCTTTGGTTGCGCCTTGGCCGCTTCTTTTGCCGGTTTGGCAACCACGGGTTCAGGTGCGGCCACTTCGGCAACCGGTTCGACCTCGCGGACCTTCTTGGCCGCAGGTTTACGCGGAGCCCGCTTCTTGGGTGCGGGTTTTTCCCCCGCCGCCTCAGTCTCAACAGGCGCATCAGTCTCTGCTTTTTTGGCAGGCGCTTTACGACGACGAACCGGCTTTTTCTTCGGCTCAGCGACCTCGGCAGACTCGGCTGCGGGCTCTTCTGCCTTCTCAGCCGTCGCAGGCTTATCACCCTCGTCCGTCTTGGCAGATTTACGCGGCGCACGTTTTCGCGGAGCGCGTTTTGGCTTCTCCTCTGCGGGCTTTTCGTCCGCCTCGGGTTTTACAGCGTCCTCTACAGGTGCAGCTTCCTCGGAAGCTTCCACAGCAGGCTGCCCCTCGCCCTCCGCATTCTGCGGCTGGTTCTCGCCATTGCCTTCCCCACCACGGCCACGGCCACGACGGCGGCGACGACGGCGGCGCTTTTTCGGTGCCTGCTCTTCGCCATTGTTAGTTTGGGCGTCATTCTCGGCGTCATTTTGGGCGGCTGGCACGTTATCCTCGGCACTGGCATCCTCGGCCACGGCCTCATCAATTTCATCCATAATAGACGCATCAACCGATACCACAGCCGTTGCGGGTTTCACCACGCGGCTGGCGGTTTTGAACTTCTCGATCGAGAAATCAGGTGACACAAGGAACGGATCACCCTCGATGCGAACGGACAGACCATAGCGCACCTCGATCTGCGCGATATGCTCGCGTTTGTTGTTCATTAGGTAGTTGGCAATGCCCACTGGTGCCTTCAACAGCACCTCGCGGCTCCGCTTGCGCGTGCCCTCTTCTTCCAGCTGGCGCAGGATCGACAGGGCCAGATTTTCGTCCGACCGGATCAGGCCAGTGCCGTGACAATGCGAACAAGGCTGGGTTGTGGCCTCGATC
>JAFLKA010000377.1 GCA_022712735.1 Marinosulfonomonas sp.
ACTGGCAACATGAATTTTTCGATCTCTGGAATGCCGGTCAACAGGCTGCGGGTCAGGATTTTGTAATCTGTGCGCACCTTGCCAATCAGTTCAGCCAGAACCAGTCCATCAACCAACCCATGTGGATGATTCGCCACCACAATCATCGGCCCCGTCGGTGGAATTTTCGCAATCTGCACTGCTGGTGTCAGCACATCAATCTGCATTAGCGTCAGGCATCTGGTGAAAAAGGCCTGCCCGCTGACCACACCTTCACGTTCAAACTGGCGGATCAGGCGTAACAACGGGATTTTGCCGGTCAACCATTCCATCACCCGAATAACGCCTACCTTGAACGGGTTGGTAAACGTATTGGCATAAGACAGCTTTTGCTTTTTGTACGGCACATAGTCAGGATCAATGCCTGTTGCCGCCGCGTTTAGCGATTGATCAGCGTTTTTTGATTGATCCACCAATGGTTATCCAGTCAAGCTTGGGCACCGCAGCACCGCTTAGAATTTCTCGCCGAAACGGTCGGCCACCAGCACCTCAAGCGCCATCGCCAGCTTTTCAGCCTCGGGCCCGCTGGTTTCAACCTCAATAGAGGTTCCTTTCGAGGCTGCCAACATCAAAAGCCCCATAATGGAATCCCCCGATGCCGCCATCCCGTCCTTGAACACCTCGGCGCTTGCGTCATGTTCCTCGACCACTTCGACCAATTTAGCCGAGGCGCGGGCATGCAGGCCTTTTTCGTTAATGATCATTAATATCCGCCGATTACCCATTAATCTCTATCCATTTGTTCCATCAATACAATCTATATACTTGCGCCCAGCAATAAGGGCCGCTGACACCGCTTCGTCAAATGGTTTTTGTCGTGATTTCACCAGCTTCACCAGCATCGGCAAATTTGCGCCATACATGATTTTCCGGTCTTTTTTTCTGCAGGCGCACAACGACAGATTCGAGGGCGACCCACCATACATATCCGTCACGACAACAACGCCATCGCCGGTATCCACCTCGTCAGCGGCGGCGCGGATTTCGGCCTGTTTATTGGTGCGGTCACATTCGCTTTCGATTGCGATGGTGCGAATCCCCGTCTGCTTGCCGACAACATGTTCGACAGCGGACAGATATTCTCTGGCCAATCCCCCGTGTGCGACAATCACAATGCCGATCACACCACATCACCCCGTTTATCTGTAGAGCCCGTAAGGCCCCTTCGTTCCATTTCCCTATGCCGAATAGACACCTGCCATCCGTCCTGTGCAAGCGTATTCACCAGCTTCTCCGTAACGGCAACTGACCGGTGTTGCCCGCCGGTGCAGCCAAACCCGATTGAAAAATGGGCTTTGCCCTCGTCGATATACGCAGGCAACAGCATCTCGACCAGATCTACAACCTTGTCGAAAAAAGGTGCAAATCGCGGATCAGTTGCGATGTAGGCGACGACCGGCGCATCGCGTCCGTCAAATTTGCGCAGTTTTTCTTCCCAGTAGGGGTTCTTTAAAAACCGGCAGTCGAAAATCATGTCCACCCCGCGCGGCACCCCGCGTTTATAGGAAAACGAATGCACCGATATGGCCAGACGCTGGCCTGTATCAGGGGCGAACCAGCGTTCAACCTCGGCGCGCAAATCATGGGGTGACAGATCGGTCGTGTCCAGCAACACATCGGCCCGCGCACGGATGGGCCCCAGCAAATCCAGCTCGCGTGTGATCCCCTGTATCGGTGATTCAGCGGGGGCCAACGGATGACGGCGGCGGGTTTCGGAATAGCGGCGCACCAGAACATCTACGCTACAATCCAGATACAACAGCTCGACTTTAATATCGTCCATTCGCGCCAAGGTATAGATCACCTCGATCAAGGCCGAGGTGCTGAAATCGCGGTTTCGTACATCGATCCCCAATGCCAGCGGATGACCCAGCGGCGGACCGTCCAGTAAACGGGGCAGCAGGGTCAGCGGCAGGTTGTCGATTGCCTCATAGCCGATATCCTCAAGCACATTGATTGCGGTCGAGCGGCCAGCACCAGACGGGCCGGTCACCAGCACAACGCGCTGTTCCTTGATTTTCGATGTTTTATCCGTGCCAGCCGCCATCTATGCGTTCCGTCCGCCCTTTAGGTATTGAAGAATCGCCGCAGCAAAATATGCCGCCTTAACGTTGTGAAGCAAGGGCAGCGTTTGGCCAAGTAAATTATAGCTGCGTATTGGCGGCAGGCGGTCGGGCTCGATCTGATCCAGATCGATGACCAGACGGATATGCGCAACCGGACATGGGGCAGCCACAAGCACCCCGACACCCCGCGCCTCGATCAACCCTTTGATCGTGGCGGGCGCACTGGCAAGCAACCCGTTGCTACCCCTCCGAACGCACGTCCTGTCGTCAGAAACCAGATCAGCCCCGAGCGCCATAAGTTGTAAGGCGAGTGATGATTTTCCCACGCCGGACGCGCCCAGTATCAACACGGCGGACGTATCAAGTGCCACGCATGAAGCATGTAATACACATGCCTCACCGCCCCCGCCTGTGTCATCGTTCAGTAAGGGTGTGGCCGGATCAGTCATGTCAGAGAAATGCTTCGCTAGATTGGCAGACCCACGACAAACCGCGCGCCCAGCGGCTCGGACGTGACATCCATATCGGTCGGGCGAATGTTTTCGGCCCAGATCACCCCACCATGCGCCTCGACAATCTGTTTCGAGATCGCAAGCCCGAGGCCCGAGTTATTGCCAAAATGCCCCTCGGGACGTTCGGAATAGAAACGGTTGAAAATCTTGTGTATCGCCTGATCAGGGATGCCGGGGCCGGTATCCTCGATCACCACCAATATCCGGTTTTCACGCCGCCGCGCCCAAACGCGTATGGCATCACCGTCCTCGCAAAACGAAATTGCATTGGTGATCAGGTTCACAAACACCTGCGCCAACCGCGCCTCCAGACCCTGAATAACAATCGGCTCGGCAGGTAGGTCCGAGATAAATTCAATGCCTTTACTGGCGGCCTCTTGGCCCAGATATTCATTGATGTTGCCAACCGTCTGCAGCAGGTTAAAGCTCTCTTCTTCTTCTTTAACCAGTTCGCTATCCAGCCGCGAAGCGTTTGAAATATCGCTCACCAAACGGTCCAGACGGCGCACATCATGTTCGACCACATCCAGTAATGTGCTGCGCTTCTCATCGTCTTTGATGATGCGCAGTGTCCCTACGGCCGAGCGTAAGGATGCCAGCGGGTTCTTGATCTCGTGCGCAACGTCAGCGGCAAATTGTTCGTTTGCGTCAATCCGGTCATAAAGGGCTGCCACCATACCACGCAATGCAACAGACAATCGGCCGATTTCATCGGGCCGCCCTGCCAGGTCAGGTATACGGATGCGCCCCGGTCTCATCTTGCGGGCATCTTTGTCACGGCTCAGTTCCGCAGCGGCGGCCAGATCGGACAGCGGATTGGCGATGGTCGATGCCAGCAAAAGGCTCAGCCCGATTGAAACCAGTATCGCAATCACAAACATCTGCAACACCTGCTCGCGTTCAATGCGCACCAAATAATCGATTTCGCCTGCCGCACTGGTAATCGCAACCACCCCGATCGGGGTGCCATTGTGAACCACCGGCGTTGCCACCGAAAATACGGTATCGCCAGCCGTGTTGTGCCCCGTTTTGATTTGGGCGCCGCCAGACAGTGTGGCCGCCACAAGGGATTGCGCCATATCCCCGACATCCAGATCCGTGCGACTGGTGTCTTTGGGGGCCAGCAGGCCTGATACAGCTTCCCATACCGAGTTCAGGAAATCGGTGATCACTGTGCTGCGCGTGTCTCTTTCCAGCCCCGAAACAGGTGCAGGATCCGGGCGGGCATTGCCGCGCGTTTCGGCAATCAGCGTTTCGGATGTGTCGAAAATAAACACCTCGACACCTTTGGGCAGGTCAAGGTTTTGCAGCGTATCCGAGACCCCGCCGACTCCTTTGCCAACCGATAAATCCGTTGCACCACTTGCAAGTATCTGCGCCTCGAACACATCTGCAATCAGTTCGGCCTCGACAACCAGTCCGCGTTCCCGCTGGAACACCAGACTGTCACGAAACGGGTTCTGATACAGAACGCCTGCCACCAGAATGACAAGGCCCAACAAATTAAAGGTGATGATTTTACGGGCAAGCGGCGAGCGATTAAGGGATACAAACCCGCGGCGGCGGCTGCGCGCTTTTCGCGCCGCCTC
>JAFLKA010000440.1 GCA_022712735.1 Marinosulfonomonas sp.
GCCAACTCATCGCGCTTGGCCGCAATTTCTTCGGGCGCAGCACTGGCCTCTTTCAACTCGGCTTCGGATTGCACCTTGCGCTCGTTCAATTCCGCGATCCGCTTCTCGGCGGTTTCCAGACGGTGCCGCCAGCCTGAAACCTCTTTGGTGATTTCCTGACTGCGCTTGATCCGCGCCTCGCCTTCACGGCGCAGCTCGTCATGGGCAGACCGCTTGGACATCATCGTGATCCTAGCGGCCTCGACCGTCATTTTGGTGTCTTCAACATCCGCCCGCGCCGCACCCAGATCGCCCAGATCAGCCACAGTTTCATCGGCCTCGTTCAGACGTTGCCGCGCATTTGACGCTTCTTCTTCAAACCGCGCCACAGCCAGCCCAAGGCTCTCTAGCTTGCCAGACGCAATGCTCTGGTCTGCTTCGGCCCGCGATAATGCGCGGTTGGCGTCCGACACAGCACGGTCCGCATCGCGGCGCGCATCGCGCGCTTGCTGGTCCTCAATTGTCAGCTGTTTCAGTTCCGCCGACAACAGATCGTGCGCCCGCGTCGCACCATCGGATTTGGCGCTGGCTTCTTCCAGATCACGTTTCAATTCCACCAGTCGGTTCAACTGTTGCAACCGCAAGGCCGCCGCACTTGGCGCATCCTCGGCACCGGCCCTAAATCCGTCCCAACGCCATAGATCACCCTCAAGGCTAACCAGCCGTTGCCCCGGCAACAGGTCCGCCTGCAACCGCGCCCCATCAGCCGCATCGACCAGCCCAACCTGCCCCATGCGCCGCGCCAAAACTTCGGGCACCGTCACATAATTGGTCAGGGCATTTATTCCCGCAGGCAACGTCTGCGCCGATGGGTAAGCTGGCAAAACCGCCCAGCCCGATGCCGCATCAGGACCAACTTCGGGCGCCCGCAGATCGTCAGCCAGTGCTGCGCCCAGCGCCTTTTCATAACCCGCCTTAACCCGCACCGCATCCAGAACCTGACCGCCCTCGGCGGTGTCGCGTTCAACCAGTTTAGCAAGCGCACCAACCTCGGCCCGCAGCGCATTTGCCTCGCCTTCAGCCTCGGATCGTTCCGCCCGCGCATCCGCTTCACGCGATTGCGCCTCGGCACGGGCATCGTCAGCCTTGGCCAGTCCAACCTCGGCGGCTTCGGACACATCCGACGCCGTCTGTTGTGCAACCTCTGCCGCCGCAAAATCCAGCGCGGATTTGGCAAGTGCGGCTTTGGAGCCAACAACAGCCCCCCGCGCCCGCTCGGCCTCGGACTCGTTTTTATCCAGTGTCTTGCGGCTGTCCTCTTGCAAGCGATGCGCCGAATGGTGCTTGGCCGACAGGCGTGCCACATCCTCGGTCAACTGCGCCAACGCTGCCTCGCGCTCCTGCAAAATACTTGCCCCGTCGCGGGCCTCTTCGCCTGCAGCTTCCAGCCGTGCCTCGTGGCCCTCACTGGCCTTTGCAATCTGGTCCTGTTCCCACTCCAGCCGTTCAATCGTTTCGCCAGCGTCCTTGTTCAGGCCCGCTTCGCGCTCCATATCATGGGTCATCTGACCGATCCGCGCCGTCAGCGTCTCGATCATTTGCAACGCGTGCGCCTCTTGGTCCTTTAGCGTATCACGCTGAACAGTCAGGCGCTGCAAAACAGCCGCCGCTATCGCCTCTTCTTCACGCAATGACGGCAGTTTTTCCTCAGCCTTCTCACGCGTTTTGACCGCCGTTCGGGCGGCCCCCTCGGCTTGACCTGCCAGCTTGGTGCGCTCGGTCAGCTCGGCTTGGGCTTTGGCCTGCGCCTCGTCCGCTTCTTTCCAGCGGCGATATAACAACAGGCCCTCGGACTTGCGCAACTCATCACCAATCGTGCGATACCGCGCCGCTTGGCGTGCTTGGCGGGCCAATTGCGCCAGTTGCGTTGCCAACTGCTCGATCACATCATCAACCCGCGCCAGATTGGTCTCGGTGCCACGCAATTTCAACTCGGCCTCATGGCGGCGCTGATACAGCCCCGAAATACCCGCCGCTTCTTCCAGAATGCGGCGCCGCGCCTTTGGTTTGGCGTTGATCAACTCGGCAATCTGCCCCTGACGCACCAAAGCAGGTGAATGCGCCCCCGTGGAGGCATCGGCAAACAGCATCTGCACATCCCGCGCCCGCACATCTTTGCCATTGACCTTAAAAGCACTTCCCGCATCCCGCGTGATCCGGCGCACGATTTCCAGCGTGTCCAGATCATTGAAACCGGCAGGGGCCAAGCGATCAGAATTATCAATGGTGACCGCCACCTCGGCGAAATTACGCGCGGGGCGCGAGGCAGCACCGGCAAAGATCACATCTTCCATGCCGCCGCCCCTCATCGCGGTCGGGCGATTTTCACCCATCACCCAGCGCAGCGCTTCCAGCAGATTGGATTTACCACAGCCGTTTGGCCCGACAACGCCAGTCAGCCCGTCCGCGATGATTAAATCGGTCGGGTCTACAAAGCTTTTGAAGCCATTCAGCCTGAGTTTGGAAAATCGCAAAAGTTCTGTCGCCTCTGATTCCGTTGAAGGTAAATTTGCCGGAGCACCCCCCTATGAGTCAACGAAGAACCACATAATCTGGCCAATTGGGCCGACTTATCCACAAGATATTGCGATAATCCGCTCATATTGGGCAATTCAGCTGGCCGCGAAAAGCTGCTGTCATGTCGCAAATCCGCTTGACCCAGACCTATCATTGCCTGCAAACAGGTCAGGTAAGGTTCCCCGCACGGGCGCAAAAGCGCTTGGGGATGAAACTGGGAATGTGGTGATGGTGACCCAAATAGGGGCCAAATGCCACAGCCGCCCCCGCGACTGTAAGCGAGGAGTGCATGCCAATATCCACTGGGGAAGCCCGGGAAGGAGGCCACGCATTTTGATCCGCGAGCCAGGAGACCGGCCGTACATGAATGAAACCCAACCTGTCGGGGATGACAGGATAAGGAGATGATAAAATGACTGTACTGACCCAGACCCAAACCGCCGCCGAAACCAGCACTGGCCTGATGCCCATCGTTGGTGCCGTTGCCGCCGGTGTGTTCCTGATCTTTTTCGCCGGTTTCGCGCAGGCCACCGTGTTTCACGACTCGGCCCATGATACGCGCCACACGCTGGCGTTTCCCTGCCACTAACCCATGACAACACGTTTGTTTACCAGCGCGGTGTTCGCTGGTCTGATAGCAGGGCTGATTGCCGTCCTGCTACAGTTTACACTTGTGGAAGCGCTTATTCTGGAAGGCGAGGCATACGAAAAAGGGAACAAAAGCCACTTTGGCGGGGTTCTGGTGATTAACGAGGCGCTGGAGGCCAGCGGCGAGGCGGCTATCGAAATAGAAGACGAGCCCGAGAACCTGTTGAAGCGTTACGCGCTCACATTCTTTGCCGATTTCATCGTGTTCGTTGGCTGGGGCTTGATCATGGTCGCGGGGTTTGCCGTGGCTGACAGGTTTGACCGTAAGGTGACGGTTAAGGACGGATTGTTATGGGGCATCGCCGGATTTACGGCGGTTCACATGGCACCGGCCATCGGGCTGGCACCTGAATTACCGGGCACGCCTGCGGCCGAACTGGAATTGCGCCAGCTTTGGTGGGTCACAACTGTCATCGCAACGGCGCTGGCATTGGCGTTGTTTGCCTATGGGCGCAGCGCCTTGTTTGTTGTGGCCGGATTAGCATTGCTGATTGCACCACATCTGATCGGCGCACCACGTCTGGACGGCTACGCAGGTCTGGCACCGCCCGAACTGTCGGGTGAATATGTTGCGCGCTCGCTAGCCGTCAGCATGGCAATCTGGGCCGTTCTTGGCTTGGCGGCCGGCTATTTCTGGAACCGTCACGCAGACGCCTAAACAATCTGGATATCCAATGGGTTGCGGCCCGGACAATCCTATTCACTAACAATCTATACACTAAGGAGACAAAACAATGCATATCGAACCCGGTATCGTTAATGGCGCAAAGATCGTGCTAAGCTACGCAACCGCAGCAGGTGCGGCTGGCTACACCCTGAAACTTGGCCTTGAGGTGCTGCGCACAACGGGGCTTGTATCGCTGACACTGCGCTCACTGATCACCACCGTCATGGTGTTTTGCTTTTTCCAAGTGCTGCCGCATTATCCGGTCGGCGTATCCGAGGTGCACTTTATCCTTGGCTCAACCCTGTTTTTGATCTTTGGAGCAGCCCCTGCCGCGATTGGCCTGGCCGCTGGGTTGCTGCTGCAAAGCATGTTCTTTGCGCCGCTTGATCTGCCACAATACGGCATCAACCTGACCACGCTGCTGGTGCCATTGTTCGCACTCAAAATGCTAGCGTCAAAAATCATCGCACCGAACACTGCTTATGTTGATCTTGGCTATAAGCAAGCGCTAGCCTTATCAACGGCCTATCAGGGCGGTGTGGTGACGTGGGTTGCTTTCTGGGCGGTTTACGGCGCTGGCTTTGGCATGGAAAATATCGCATCGGTGCTAAGTTTCGGTGGCGCGTATATGCTGGTCGTGCTGATCGAGCCTTTGGTAGACTTGGCCGTTCTGGCCGCAGCCAAATCAGTGCGTGATCTGGAAAATACCGGTCTGGTTACACCGCGCCTGTTCAAAATGGCCTAGCCAGACCCGCTGACAAGAAACATAATGTAAATCCGGAGGCAGAACTTCCCGGGTTTGCGCATCATTCAATCAGGAGCCTGAACATGGCCGCAAAAATCCCCACAACAGTTGTCACCGGTTTTCTGGGCGCAGGCAAAACCACCCTGATCCGTCACATGCTGGAAAACGCAAATGGCAAACGCATTGCGCTGATCATTAATGAATTCGGTGATCTGGGGGTGGATGGCGACATCCTGAAGGGCTGTGGTGATGAAACCTGCACCGAGGATGACATCATGGAGCTGTCTAACGGTTGTATCTGCTGCACTGTCGCCGATGAATTCATCCCGACCATGCAAAAACTGCTGGAGCGGGACAATCCGCCAGATCATATCGTGATCGAGACCTCTGGATTGGCCCTGCCGCAGCCTTTGGTGCGCGCCTTCAACTGGCCCGAGATCAGCACAAAGGTGACGGTCGATGGTGTGGTGACCGTGGTTGACGGGCGCGCCGTGGTCGATGGCCAGTTCGCCGCCAATGTGGCCGCCGTGGATGCCCAGCGTGCGCAGGACGATAACCTTGATCACGAAACACCGCTGTCCGAATTGTTCGAGGATCAGATCGCATGTGCCGACATGATCGTAGTGAACAAATCCGACCTACTAACAGACGCTGAATCGGCTGCATTAGTCACTGATTTGCGCAAAGATTCCCGCGACGGGGTGCAAGTGGTCAAGGCCACGATGGGCGTGCTGCCGGTGGATGTGTTGTTGGGGCAAGGCATCGGGGCCGAGGATGATCTGGGTGCGCGTCACGAGGTGCATCACCACCACCATCACGATGATGAAGACGATGATCACCATCATGACCATGGGCACGAACACGGCCATGACGAGTTCCAGACCTTCGCCGTCACACTGGACGAAATCACCGACATGGCCGCCTTCACCGACAAAATCACAGCCGTAATCCGCGCCCACAACATCCTGCGCCTAAAAGGCTTTGCCGCTGTCACAGGCAAACCAATGCGCCTGACCATTCAGGCCGTCGGCCCCCGCGTCGACAGCTATTTCGACCGCCCGTTTGGCGCAGGCGAGGCCCGCGCGACCACATTGGTGGTGATCGGTCAGGCAGGCATGGATCAAACGGCAATCACCGCTGCGCTGACAGCATGACTCTGATTATCGAAATAGGCGATCCGCGCGATCCTCAAATTGTGGCACTATTGCAAGCCAGCCATGCATTGATGGATCATTTGTTTCAACCAGAGGATAATCATTATCTGTCGATTGATGATCTATGCGCCTCTGACATCCATTTTTACATTGCCAGAGAAGGCGATACCACGCTTGGGTGCGGCGCCCTTGCCGATAAGGCCAAATATGGCGAAATCAAATTCATGTTTGTCCATGAAGACGCCCGTGGCAAAGGTGTCGCCGACGCACTGATGCGCCAAATCGAAGATCAGGCCCGAGAATGTAATCTGCCTGAATTGAAGCTGGAAACCGGAGATTCACTACATGCGGCACTCAGACTTTATGCGCGCCACGGGTATTCCAAATGTGCACCATTTGGCGACTACACCACATCAGCGTCCAGCGTATTCATGGGAAAACAACTCTGATGCATCTGTTAGCCGCAACCCCAGGCAGTGTGGATGATGGCAATGAACCCGTCGATCTGGGGCAATCCCCCGCTGATGTCGTGTTCATATCTGCCGCCGATACAGAGCTCGCTGCCCTGTCCGAAGCGCGCTCTGAAATGCAAAACGCACCATCCTTGCGCCTCGCCAATCTAACCCACCTGCAACACCCGATGTCCGTCGATCTGCACATCGAGGCCTGCGCCACCAAATCGAAA
>JAFLKA010000352.1 GCA_022712735.1 Marinosulfonomonas sp.
GACCTCTTTCATTGCATTTTGAAGATTGCCCAGCTTCGATTTGATCGAGGTGTCGATCATCTTGGAGCCAACTTTAACGATTAAACCGCCGATGAGTGATGCATCGACGGAAGGTTTGATTATGACATCTTTGCCAACGCTGGCCTTTAGCGTTTTGGCCAGTTTGTCACTCTGTGCTTTGGTCAACGCCTTTGCGGACGTCACTTCGGCTGTCACTTCGCCTTTTTCTTCCGCGATCAGTTTGCGCAGACTGGCGACCAAATGCGGCAGCACGAAAAGGCGGCGGTTAGACGCCATCAGGCCCAGCGTGTTTTTCACGATGGGCGAGAGTTTCATTTTGGTTGCAATCGCCGTAATCGCCGCGCCTTGCTGGTCGCGGGTATAAATCGGTGAATTAATCAACGCGCCAAAATCAGGGCTATCTGTAAGTGCGCCGTCAAGGGCATTCACATCCCCTTCAAGCACTTTCAGTTTTTTGCCCTCAACGGCCAATTCGAAAATCGCCGTCGCATAACGCGCGGCGATGCCAGATGAGATTGAAGCTGGTTCAGACACGTCCACCCTTCCACTGTCCTGGCCCCTGTGATCTGCGCCAGTTTGCGCAAGGGACGACTGTGGCACATACGAATGCATGCACCTAATTTCGAGCAGGGTGTAGCAGAGCTGATTTGGTGGGGCAACGGCGAATGCACGTTTATGTGAAACTCATTGGCCTGTTATTATAGGGTTTTAGCGGGAGTGCGTCATTATGCGTTGGCAAAACATGTGCAGCAGCGCCGTTTTCAAGGGAGGGTTGGGCGAATCTTACTTTAACTTGCAAACATGCGCGACGTCAAAATTGAGACCAAGAAAGCGGCCGTTGTTTTGCCGAAATATCTATCGCGGCCTTTGGGCTGATTATAAACCGTCAGATACCTTTGACTTTTCCGTCAAGACAGTACCCCAATTGGCAGGGCCATGACCTGCCTCGATGCTTGTCTATCTTTGAAAAATGGAATGCGGTCATTGGTGAAGCTGCAGTGAACGGCAGCTTCGAGCCCAAAATGACAGATGCTGCACGGCGCACGAATGTCAGCTATTCAGCTTCTACGGCCAGTCGCCTGACCAACACCAAGATCAGTATCACTGCAATGAGCAGAAACACCGCACCGACAATCCATGCGATAGGTGTAGAGTAAATTTTAGCGACAGTTCCGGCCAACACCAGACCCAATGCGGCCCCCAACTGTTGTATCAGCGATCTCAGAGATAGCATGGTCGACCGTTGACGGTCTTCTACACAGCGATGCAGAATGCTGCTGGCCGGCGTTTCGCTGACCCCAAGGATCACAGAATACAGGACGAATACCGTCACAAAGCCGATGATACTGCCTTGCAACGCCAATGTGATCTGAACGCCTGCCAAGCAAGCAAAGGCCGCCGCCAGCGTCATGGCGTGCCGCCGCTTGAAGATCCGGCTGATGTGCGGAGACAGAGATGCGCCGAAAGCGATGGAGAAGAAATAGGTCGCAGTCACGACACCGATGACGGTGTTTGCATAACCCTCGTCCAACATGGGTTTTGCATGGGTCGGCCAGATCACCTCGACAGGGTTGGTTGCCATCAGAAAGAACGCCAACGCTGCCAGAAGTATCGACAGAGCGGGATGTTTAAGAGCCAAAAGGCTCGCGTCCTTTATCACCGTTGGGACATTAGCGAAGCCGTGCATGAGAGCAGTGACGTTCATCGGACGCGGTTTCTCGACAATGGCCAACATCGTGAAAACAAACACGCCCAACATCACACCGAAGCTTGCCACGTAGGACACATCATAGATGCTGAACCCAAGGCTTTTCGCGACCTCGCCCAAAATATCGGGCAGAAGACCTCCCAAGACGGCGCCAATGGCCAACCCTACGGCATTGGCCCATTGCGCTTTGGCCAGTGCGGGCTGGACATCCACATTGGGCGCGGTGGCCTTGAAAGTTTCGACAAACCACGCATCAAGCGTGCCCGATCGAAGCGCGCGTCCAAAACCGATGAATGCAAATGAAAGCGCCAGAACATGGAAATCACTCGTCGAGAGAAAGAGCACGAGCGAAATCAAGCTGGCGACGACCGCCGTCAAAAAGACTGGCTTGCGGCCAATGCTGTCGGCGAGGCCACCAAACGGCAGCTCCATCGCCATCGTCGTGAGCGAGTAGACCCCGAAGAGAAGCGAGATTTGAAAGAGGTCCATGCCACGGTCAGTCAATGCCAGAGCAACAACGGCGACTGTCAGTCCCATCGCAAAACGGTCAAGGAACTGGTGTAACTGAAACACGCGAATGTGCCGTCGCGCTGACTCATTCAGTGCTGCGAAAGAAAACTCGATTTCGGTGGCCATCTTTGCAGCATCGCCGTTTCTGTCGACATGCACAATACATTAAGCGAGCCAGAACCTATGCCGCGCACCAAAGCGGACGTTCGTGCAAGCGGGGCGAAGGTCTGGTTTGTCCTGTGGTTTCAATGGGTCGACGCAACACTTTAATCTTTTGAGAAAGATGGAGTGTTTATTATGAAGTATCGTAAACGGATGTTTTATACGGATAAACAGAAGTCGGAGATGTGGGATCGGTTGCAACGCGGAGAGTCGATGGGTTCGATTGGCCGTCACTGCAATCGTGCGTCGTCTTCGATCTTCCCTCATTTGGCTCGCACTGGTGGTATCCGGCCCCCTGCTCGCACCCGGCCTC
>JAFLKA010000313.1 GCA_022712735.1 Marinosulfonomonas sp.
ACCAAGATCGGTGAATCGCCATACAAACATAGCTTCCGCTCGATGTCCTTCGCACCACGCGACATCGGAGTATAGCAACAAATCAGGGCGCCTGATGCGGGCGCCCTGACACTTAGCGCTTTCTCGTTGATGTGAATCGGATTTCCCCCGAACGCAATTGCTGCGCAATCACGGCCTCGGTGAAAAATCCGATGCTTGTTGCAAGTGAAACGAGAAAACACTGATATGCGACATTTCGCCAGCCTCGGGTAAAACTGCGGCTGGCGTTGCATTGCTTGATGCACGTCAATGCTAAAAATTTCGGGATTCGATAGCCTGCCTTGAACAGTTAAAGGTGGAAGATCGATGAAAACCAAAGCGCGTGACAGATTAACAGCTATTTTAACCGACGGAATTGATGTTCACCGCTGTGCAGCGGCACGGGCGTTGGGCAGCATGGGGTTGGCGGAATCAGTTGAGCCGCTGATCAAGGCATTGCTTGACGAAGATCCCGACGTCAGAACCGACGCCGCGTTTGCGCTGGGTGCGTTGAACGATCCCGCCTCGGCCGAAAAGCTGATGGAAAATCTGGTTGGGGACCCTGAATCCGATGTGAAACGTGCCGCTATCAAGGCGTTGATCGCTATGCGCTACGAGCCGGTTGTGCCGCTGCTGCGCAAACTGGCGGTGTCGCGTTCCGAAGAGGACGTGGCATGGGACGAAGAGGCATTTTACACCGATGAGTGGGACAGCTGGATCGACATCCAGATGTCTGCATTCGAGGGCTTGGGTGTTTTTGCCCCCGAAGAAGCGGTGCCGGAAATCATTGAAGCGATGCTGGATGACGAGGCTCAGGATTTAACCGAGCCTGGCTTGCGCGCACTGGCGCGAATGGGCGAGGCGGGCGCATTGGCAATTATTGATCAGTACGGCCTGGGTGATACCCGCATGTGCCGCCGGATTGTGCGTGCTGTCGGCATGTCCGATAACCCGCATCTGGATGATTTGCGCGGCGGGATGGTCGCCGATGTAAAACCGGAAATCCGCCGTTTGGCATTGGAAAATCTGGAGGCGACCGATGATCGTCTTAAGCCATTGTTCGGCGATGAAGACGGCTCTGTTCGGGCTGCTGTTGTCAAACATGCAGGTTTGCAAAACACTCTGTTGCTGTGGGACCTGATCAAGGACCCTGATCCCGTTGTGCGGGTTGAAGTGTTCAAGATTATCAAGACCAACCCAGATAAATTCAAAGATGAGGATCTGGAGAAAGCCGTGCAAAAGGCGATCACTGGTGATCCGGATGCCGCCAAACAGGCCGCGTTGGCGCTGATTGCCCTGAAGGGGCCAGAGGCGGCCAAAGGATTGCTGCACGTTCTTTCAAACGCCGAAATCCCGCAAAAATTTCGCGTTGGAGTGATCGAAGCGGTCGAAAAAGCCGGTGATATTGCCGTGCCCGCCCTGTTGCAGGCTGCGGGTGATACGGATCGGCAGTTGCGGCTGGCTGCGCTAACGGCTTTGGCGGAAATCGCCAGCAATGATCCGAAATGGCCCAATGATGCGGGCCTTGGGCTGATCACAGGTCTGAATGGCGAGTTGGTTTTGCCCCCCGAAGAGGTGGAAGAAGAGATCGTCGAGAAAGAGCCTCTGCCAGAAATCACCGAAGAGATTGCCAACGAAATCGATGCGGAACTGCCGCTGGTCGCCGAAAAAATCGAACCCGTGACATCAACCCTAGATGCGATCAAATCCAACGTACCCGACGCACCCGTTGAGGAGCCAGAGGAAATCATTCTGAGCGATGAAACCCAGCGTATGCTCGATCTGACCAAACGGCGCAAACTGGGCAAACGCAAACTGTCGTGGGACACGATGGCCTCGCCGCATGAAGATGTGCAACGCTTTTCCGCCCGCCTGTTGGGCAGCGTGGTCCATAAGGATGTCACTGATGCCCTGATTGCAACGCTGACGCAGGATGTGGACGAAGAAACCCGCAATGGCGCATTGTTTTCGCTGGCCAAACACGGCGAGAAAACCGGCACTATGCCTGCGGAAGCGCTGGCCCCATTGCAAGAGCTGCTGAAAAGTGACGTATCTGAAACCCGTGCTCTGGCCCTGCGTTCAATGGGCTGGATCAAGGGGGCCGAAATGGATGCGGTTCTGGAGGGATTTCTGACCGATTCCGATCCACTGGTTCGGGTCGAGGCCGTCAAGGCAATGGACCATCGCAACCTTGCGACCGATGCTTTGATCAATGCGCTAAATGACAAATACCAGGGTGTCGGCATCGCCGCCGCCCGCGCGTTGGCCCGCCTGTTTGGTGATGATTCCGCCGATGCGCTGGTGTTGTTTGCGGTCACCAATGACGGCACTTACCGGCGCGATATCGGCAAATTGTTAGGACAATATGCGCCTGACGCGGGGGCAGCGCGCTTGCTGGAATTACTGGCGGACGAGGACCAAAAGGCACGCTGGCTGGTAGCGATTGATGCGCTTGCAGAACTCTTTCAACAACCGGATCAGACCGAGGCACTGAAAGTCGCCTGATTTTTTTCAATACACCGAAAGGAAACACAAAATGAGAAACCTGTTTACGAAATCGGCCATTGCATTGGCTGTCCTTGGCATGGCTTCGGCGGTAAGTGCCAAAGGCTATAACGAGGTCGAAGTGACCGATGGCGGCAGCTTTGTAGGCACAGTTTCCGCGGGTGGGGCCGAGGCTGATATGCGCACCTACACCATTTCCAAAGACCCAGAAATCTGCGGCGCCGGATCGCGTGAAGTGCCGTTCGTGCAGGTCAATGACGCTGGCATGCTGGTCAATGCTGTGGTGTTCCTTGCCGATATTGAAGAAGGCAAAGCCATGCCCGAAGAGCTGATGACGCTGACCATCAATCAGACCGAATGCGAGTTTACACCAGCAATGGGTGTGATGGCGAACACCGGCGAGTTGACCGCAATAAACAACGACCACACGCTGCACAACATCCACGCCTACGAATTGATCGGCAAGGCGCGCAAAACCGTTTTGAACGTCTCGCAACCCAGCCAAGGCGATGTGATGTCCAAAGACATCAAGCTGCGTCGCGGCAATGGTATGAAAGTCGAATGCGACGCGCATGATTTCATGCACAGCTTTGTTTACGTCGCCAAAACGCCTTACTTCTCGGTTGTTGATGAAACCGGCGCATTTTCGATCACTGACATCCCTGCGGGCGAATACAAAGTGATGATGTGGCATGGTTTCCTGGGCGAACAAAAAGTCGGTTCTGTCACTGTTGATGCCGGTGGCGAAGTCACAATGGAATTGTCCTACTAGAGCGAGAGAAAGGCTCAGTCAGATGGTAAAACGCAAAAGAATAAACGCTTTTCACGTCTTCGTTCTGGCCGGTGCCTTGGTGAATGTGGCCGTAGTTCTGTTGCTGCTGGGGTATTGGTTATTAAACTGAAAACCGCAGCTGTTGCAACGCTTGGCGCTATTGCATTGGGGGTGGGGGCTTATGCGGCTTTCCCCCCTAACGCGTCCAAGGGCATGGCGTTTGTCAAAGCGGGTCCAGCGGTGCTGGGCTATGTTTATTACACGGGGCTGTATGGCCCGATGCCCTACAGCGTGGGTGATTTCTGGATTGATACCTTTGAAGTCACCAACGTCGATTACGTTGAATTTGTTGCAGCGACTGGCCATGCGCCCGCTGCGTTTGTTGACGAGGATGACCTGAACCAAAAGGACCAACCTGTGACCGGAGTTCTGCACGCAGACGCCATCGCTTATTGCGAATGGGCTGGCAAACGCCTTCCGACCGAAATCGAGTGGGAAAAGGCGGCGCGTGGTGTGGAGGGGCAGATTTATCCTTGGGGGGACGAGGCCGACTATAGCCGTGCCCATCTTACCGGCGCCGCACCTGTTTCGGTTGCCAGTTTTGAGGCTGACATCAGCCCGTTTGGTGTGCGCGGCATGGCGGGTAATGTGTCGGAATGGGTGTCGGATGTTCGCGTCGCCAAGGGTGGGCGCTGTATGGATGGCGGGGCCGATGCCCGCACGCAAACCCCTGAAATGATGCTGATCCTGACCGAGCTTACGGAAATGAACGGCGGTGTGTTGCCCGAGATGTGCCTGCCGCCCGAGGTTGACCCGAACCCGCATATCGCAGGCGAGCCTTGCGCCTATATCAAAGGCAACTCATGGAACGGGCGCGATCATATGACCGTCGCCAGCAACCGGATGTGGGACTACACCAATGCCTATGCCGAATTTGTCGGGTTTCGCTGCGCCAAGGATAAATAGACACGCGGCTTGAACGGGGCCGCAAAACTGGAGAATTGATATGGTTGTAAATTTGGCAATTGACGAGGGTGTCGAGGGTTCCGCCGGAACCGCGCCCGTATCGCTGACCCGCATTCTGGTGGCGCTGGATCAGTCAGACTACGCCAACAACGCGATGAAACAGGCGACCCGCCTGTGCAGCGGCACCATCACCGGCATCCACGCCTATGCCGCCAAATTGCATGATCGGCGTTTCAAGCAGATGGAGGGTGGCCTGCCCGAACGCTACCAGCGCGAAAGCGAGATGGAACATCAGCGCGAGGTGCACGAGGATCTGATCGGCATGGGGCTTGGGCTGATTTCCGACAGCTATCATGATGCGGCCCAAACCGTGGCCAAAGCCGCCGATGTGCCATTCCAGCGTCTGTCGCCCGAAGGCAAGAATTACAGCTGCCTGATTGAGGCAATGAGTAAATCCGAACATGACGTTCTGTTCATCGGCGCGCTGGGGCTTGGGGCGGTTGCTGGCTCCACCATCGGCACGGTATGCGAGCGTGTGGTGCGGCGCACCAACATGGATGTGTTCATCGCCAAGGACCGCCGGATGAACATCGGCGATGGCCCGATTGTGGTCGGCATGGATGGCTCGCCCAAATCCTTCGGTGCGTTGATGACAGCGCTGGATATTGGCAAACGGTTGAACACCCCCGTGCATGTGGTCGCCGCCTATGATCCCTATTATCACTACGTTGCGTTTAACAAAATCTCGACCGTTCTAGACGAGGAAGCCGGCAAGGTTTTTCGCTTCAAAGAGCAGGAACAACTGCACGAGGAACTGATTGATGACGGCATCGCCAAAATCTATCAGGCGCATCTGAATGTGGCTGAAACCGTGGCCAAAGAGGCTGGCGTTAAGGTGATCACCGAACTGGTCGCGGGCAAGCCCTATCAGGCCATCAAGAAGTATGTCGAGAAGCACAAAGCGTCCTTGTTGCTGGTCGGCAAAACCGGCGTTCATGCCGATGACGGCTTGGACATTGGCGGCAACACCGAAAACCTGCTGCGGATGGTTTCGTGCCACATGTGGGTCGGCATGGCCGAGCATTTTCCGGCCTCTGATGTGGTCGCCGAGGAAACCATCATGTGGTCGGACGAGGCTTCCGAGATGATCAACCGCGCCCCAGAATTTGTCCGCGGTATTGCCCGCACCGGTGTGATCAGGCAGGCCCAAAAAGAGGGGCATACGTTTATCACCACCCGTTTCGTTCAGGACGTGATGAGTAAAATGATGCCCGGCGGCGGCGGTGGCGATGACACCCCGCAACAAAGTTTCGAGCGGCTGGAATGGGCCACGGATGCCCGCGCTATGCTGGAGGGGATCACCGATGAACAAGTGCGCGAAAACATCGGGCTGCGAGCCGAGAAATCAGCCCGTCGCGATGCCAGCACCACTGTGCAAATCGCGCATGTCGAACCCTTCATGGCCGAGGCCGCGTTGGAACCTGCGGTGCGGGAAGACGCCATCACATGGCGCGCCGCGTCAAACGCACGCCTGCAACGGGTGCCGGAAGCCTTCCGTGACCAAGTGAAAAACAGCATCGAAAACTTCGCCCGCAAACGTGGCCTGACGGTGATTGATGCGGCCATTGAGGACGAGGCATTCGCCAATTCGCGTATGGCGATGTGCCCCGAAGACAAGGGCTAACCGATGGCTGACGCTCCGTATCTTATCGCGCTGAACCTGACTGAGCGCTGCAACCTTGCCTGCGATCATTGCTACCTTGACGCCAAGGTTCTGAAAGAGGGCGCGGTGGACGAGTTGGGCACCGAGGAGCTGAAACGGGTGCTGGGTGAAATCGCTGAGGTCGGCCCCGAAGCAATGGTGGTTCTGACTGGCGGCGAGCCGATGTTGCGCCGTGATTTGCCCGACCTTGCGCGGCACGCCTCCGGCCTCGGCCTGATGGTGGTGGTTGGCACCAACGGCATGCTGCTGCGCCCCGACCGGATTCGCGAATTGCAGCAGGCGGGGGTGGCTGGCGTCGGTATTTCGGTGGATTCTCTAACACCCGAGACCCACGATGATTTCCGCGGTAAAAAAGGCGCGTGGATCAAAACCATGCAGGGGATTGATGCCTGTGTGGATGCGGAAATGCCGTTCCAGATCCATTTCTCGGCCACCGATGAAACGGCGGATGAAATCGACGATATGGTCGCCTTCGCGCGGGACGCGGGTGCGATGGTGTTGAACGTGTTCTTCATGGTTTGCACGGGGAGGGGCGAGAAATATTCAGGCATATCGCCCGAGAAATACGACCATGTTCTGCGCCGCGTGGCCAGGGCCGCCAAGGCCGAGAAACGCCTGATGGTGCGGGCCAAATGCGCGCCGCATTTCAAACGGATCGCCATTGAAATGGACCCCGAGTGGGCGATTACGGCAGCCCACGGTTATGACGCTGGCGGCTGCATCGCCGCCACCCGTTACGCGCGGATCACCCCGAACGGCGACGTCACCCCGTGCCCGTTTATGGAGAATTCTGCGGGGTCGGTCAAAACCCAGTCCTTCGCCGAAATCTGGCATAACGCGCCGGTGTTGAACGAGTTGCGCGCGCCTAAACTCGAGGGGCGCTGCGGGGCATGTGAGTTCCAGATTCTCTGCGGCGGGTGTCGCGCGCGTCCGCTTGCGATGACGGGCAACATGATGGGCGAAGACACGCTCTGCACCTATCAGCCCCAAGGCGGGGCGATTATCACGCCGATGGTTCCGGCAACGGGTGCGATGCTCTGGGCCAAAGATGCCGAAACGCATCTGGCCCGCATCCCCGGATTTGTGCGCCGTATGGTGCG
>JAFLKA010000339.1 GCA_022712735.1 Marinosulfonomonas sp.
TATCGATGGGCGCACGATCATCATCGCAGCGCTGGATAACCTGACCAAAGGGTCATCCGGCCAAGCGCTGCAAAACGCAAATCTAATGTTAGGAGAGGATGAAACAGCGGGCCTGATGGCCGCGCCTGTTTTTCCGTAAAGGAACTCATGAAGGGTCTAAAGAAAAAACGCCGTATCCAGATCATCATCGTCGCATTTGTGGCGCTGGCGATCTCGACCGGTCTGATTGGTTACGCCTTGCAAGATGGCATCAACTATTACAAAAGCCCAAGCGAGATTATCGCCGACACGCCACCTGCCGACCAGATTTTGCGCGTTGGCGGTCTGGTTGAAGTCGGATCACTTAAGCGCGGTCAGGGTGAGGTCATTACCTTTAACATCACCGACACTGCGGTCACGATCAAGGCCAGTTATAACGGGATTACGCCGGATTTGTTCAAAGAGGGTCAAGGCACGGTTGCCACTGGTAGTTACGTTGATGGCGTATTCCAAGCCACTGAAATACTTGCAAAACACGATGAGAACTACATGCCAAGAGAGGTTGTAGATACCCTGAAAGAGCAGGGTTATTACCAAGACCCCGATGCTGCCGAGAGCGGTAGCTAAAGGTTAAATTAACCAAACCATTACATCTATTCTGAGGTAATCAGAGGGGATGTTATGCAAACGGTTCATCAAATTGCCACTGAAATTGTCGCCCGCGAGGGTGGTTACGTGAATGATCCGGATGATCCGGGCGGGGCCACCAAATACGGGGTGACCATTCACACCATGCGTCGGTTGGGTCTGGATTTAACCCGTGACGGGCGGATCAGTGTGGCGGATGTGCGGGCGTTAAGCCGTGCGCAGGCTGTGGACATTTTTATCACCCATTATTTCGAGCGCCCGAAGGTCGCGGATCTGCCCGAAATGCTGCATGCCACGGTGTTTGATATGTATGTCAACGCGGGCGCCAATGCGGTGCGGATATTACAACGGTTGCTGGTCGAAATGGGCAATGTGGTGGGGGTGGATGGCGGTATCGGGCCGCAAACTGTTGCCGCAACACAGGCAGCATATGCGACAGCCCCCGACCATTTGGCTGATGCATACGGCATTGCGCGGCGCAATTATTACTACGCCTTGGCCGATGCCCGCCCTGCCAGCCGCAAATACGCCCGCAGGCGCGATGGCGGCAAAGGCGGCTGGATCACACGGGCCGAACAATTCATCGCCCCACGGTTCCACCTAACGGATGTTGAACACCGCAGGAGGGTGGCAAAATGGGCTTGATCGAAAGGGTATTCACACTGGTTTTTGGCGGTGGGCGCAATGTGCTGGCCGAGACCGCCGAGGTGTTCCGCGAAAATGCCGAGGCTGGTGCTGTGCGCACCGTTGCCTTGCAAACCCAGGCATTAACCCAGCATGGGGCCGAATTCTCCCATCCGCAAAAGGGCGGGTTCGACCGGTTTATGGATGGCATAAACCGTCTGCCGCGCCCGATGCTGGCGTTTGGCACGCTGGGGCTGTTTGTGACGGCGATGGTGGACCCGATCTGGTTTGCCTCGCGCATGCAGGGGCTGGTGCTGGTGCCCGAACCGCTGTGGTGGTTGCTGGGCGCGATTGTGTCGTTCTATTTTGGCGCGCGGCATCAATTCAAGGGGCAGGAATTCCAGCAATCAATCGCGCAAACCATGGCGCGGGTGCCGCAGGTGGTGGAAAACATCCGCGTGCTGAACGCCCTAAGCCCCAAGGTGGCGGACCATAACATGGGCGATTTGGTGACCAAACCGAACGACAACGCGGCCCTGACGGAATGGTGGCTGGGCAGCCTCTAACGGGTTGATACCACACGTAAATCGGCCCAAACCGGAAGATGATCCGAGGCGCGTTTGGCAAGCGGGGTCTGGATAACCCCCGCCGTTTTCAGATGCACATCGGGGCTGATCGCGATGCGATCCAGCGGGGCGACGGGGCGGGCGGCATGATACGACAGACCCGGGGCATGGACGGTGAACTGCGCCTTTAGCGGCTCCATCCCGCGCCCGCGCGACCATTCATTGAAATCGCCAGTGATCACGGTGGGCATGTCAGGCATATCGGCCAACGCAGCAAGGATTGCTGCCATTTGCTCCAGCCGGTAACGCCGGATCAAACCCAGATGCACCGCCACCAGACGCAAGGGTCCAATGCTGGCAATCACGGCACCACGCGGCTCCAACCCCGGCAGGGTCAGACGTTGAATGGCACTCACTTCCAAACCATCCCGCACCAGTATCGCATTGCCATGCCAGCCCAGCGACACACCGGTTTCATCCAGATCAATCGGGGTGAAATCGCTGTAGGATTTAACCATCTCGCGGGGCAGGGCGGCGGGCCGTTTGCCCATGCGCCGATCCGCCTCTTGCAGCGCAATGATGTCAGCACCGATGCTGTTGATCACCTCAAGGCTGCGTGACGGGGTGCGCCGACGGTCCAGACCGACGCATTTGCGCAGATTATACGAGGCGATGCGAAGGGCGTGTTGCATGCCTGATATATAACCCTGATCTAAAGCAATTGAATAGCGGACAAAGCATCGCTATTTCATGTGTATGAAACTTGGTGGGCAAAGCTATGTGGTTTACCTGATCTGGACCGTTCTTGCGGTCGAGCTGGGGGTGTCGTTATTTAACGGGCACTATTCGCTGGCCTTTATCGCACTGGTCACGCTCACGCTATCCCTTGCCCCTGTGATATTCGCCGACCGCTTCCATATCCACCTGCCGGTGCATTTTTTTGCCGGTGTGGTGCTGTTCATATTCGGCACGGTCTATCTGGGGGAAGCATTTGATTTTTATGAAAAATACTGGTGGTGGGATATTTTGCTGCATGGCGGATCAGCGATGGGGTTTGGCCTGATCGGGTTTATCTTTGTGTTCATTCTGTTCGAGGGCGATAAATATGCCGCCCCGCATTGGGCGCTGGCGCTGATGGCGTTTTGCATTGCCATCACCATTGGCGTGGTGTGGGAGGTGTTTGAATTTGCGATGGACCAGATGTTCGGGCTGACCATGCAAAAATCCGGTCTGATGGATACGATGTGGGACTTGATTGTCGATATTGTCGGGGCCGCGGTCGGGGCGGCGGCGGGGTTCGGATATCTGAAAGGGCGAGAGCACAGTGGCCTACCGGGGATAATCGGCGAGTTTGTGGCCAAGAACCGGCGGCTGTTTCGGCGAAAGAAGCGTTAGGTGCAATCCACCTGCAGCACAATTTTACCGATGTGGGTTTTGCGTCCAAACGAGGCTTGGGCCTCTGC
>JAFLKA010000353.1 GCA_022712735.1 Marinosulfonomonas sp.
CGCCGCGCTTCCGATCTGGCACAGGGTGCCGTGTAGCCATCGCCAACAGCCAGGGAAAACGCCTTGGTGATGCCAAAGGCGGGCCCGCAAATCCGACGTATCATCCACAAGCGGCGCTGGATAACATACTGGCGGCAATCGAGGCTGCCCGCCTTGACGCGGGGCTGGACAAAACCACCCTTTCCAACGCCCACGCCTTTATCGGGCTGGCAGGCATCCGCGACGACGAGATCGCACAGTTCATCGCCACGGCCCTCCCGATCAAACAGGTCCGCGTGGTCGAGGACCGGATCACCACCGTCACCGGCGTATTGGCGGGTGGGGACGGGGCGGTTGCGGCTATTGGCACGGGATCATTCATTGCCCACACCACGCAGGGCAGCACGCAATATCTTGGCGGTTGGGGGTTTCGGTTGGGCGATCAGGCATCTGGCGCTTGGCTGGGTCACGAACTGTTGCGCCAGGTTGTCTTGTGCGTCGAGGGGGTTGAAACCCACACCGCCCTGACCCGCGAAGCAATGGCGCATTACGGCGGCGATGCCGGCAAGATTTTCGATTTCAGCAACACGGCCAGCCCCGCTGAATTTGGCGACCTTGCGCCGCTTGTGGTTGGGGCTGCCGGTGATGGCGACCAAACCGCCACAACCCTGATGCGGTCCGGCGCGGATTACATTGTCAAAGCGCTAACTGCGCTGGGTTACGAGGCTGACAGCCCACTGTGCCTTGCCGGTGGTCTGGGCCCGCATTACGCGGCCTTCCTACCACCATCCTATGCGGCAAAAGTTGTCAAACCCAAAGGCACGGCACTGGATGGCGCTTTGTTGCTGGCCGCACAAATGGACATTACGCCATGAACATGGCCGAGTTCCTGAAGCCGGAAAACTGGCTGATGCCCGCCTCTGGCCCGCGCTATTTGCAATTGCGCCGCCGTCTGGACGAGGCCATCGTCACCGGCCTGTTGCAGCCCGAAACCCCGCTGCCCTCTGAACGCGAAATTGCATCGCTGACCAACCTGTCGCGTGTCACCGTGCGCAAGGCTATTGCCGCATTGGCCGATGATGGTGCTGTGGTGCAGCGCCACGGTTCCGGGTCATTCGTTGCGGCCCGTCCGCCGCGCGTGGAACAATCGCTAACGCAACTGACATCGTTTACCGAAGATATGGCGCATCGCGGCATGGATACCAAAGCGCTGTGGCTGGAGCGCGGGCTGTTCCTGCCCTCGCCCGAAGAGGTGGCAGCACTGGGGTTGGCACCGGATGTATCCGTGTCACGCCTTGCGCGCCTGCGCATGGCAAACGGGCGGCCAATGGCGATTGAACGCGCTTCTTTACCCGTTGATATCCTGCCCAATCCAACGCTGGTCGAGCATTCCCTATACAAAGCGCTGAACGATCTGGGCATGCCCCCCGTGCGAGCCATTCAAAAGATCACAGCCCTTAATTTGGATGACCGTGACGCTGATCTGCTGGATGTCGAACCACATACAGCAGGCCTGAAGATCGAGCGCACCTCGTATCTGGCGGATGGTCGCGTTGTTGAATTCACCCGCTCTATTTACCGCAGTGACGCCTATGATTTCGTCGCCGAGCTGCGCCTGTCAAATGGCAAGGATAGCTGATGTCGGAAGTCACCCAAATGCGCCGCGAAGTGTTGGAAATTCCTGACGCGGTTGAACGTCTGTTGACCGAGGGCGTGCCCGATATTACCGCTGCCGCCGACAAGTTGCGCAAAGCCGATCCGGCATTTTTGGCCACCGTTGCACGTGGGTCGAGCGACCATGTCGCGACCTATCTGAAATACGCCAGCGAATTGCTGTTGGGGGTGCCCGTGGCCTCCATCGGGCCGTCCATCGCCTCGATCTACAACGCGCCGCTGAAACTGCGCGGGGCTGGCTGTATCTCGATCTCGCAATCGGGCCAAAGCCCCGACATCGTGGCAATGGCCACTTCGGCGACCAAACAGGGGGCGCTGACATTGGCGCTGACCAATGATCCGGCGTCACCGCTTGCTGCCGCCTGCCAACACACCGTCAACATTCACGCAGGACCGGAACTGAGCGTTGCCGCCACCAAAACCTTTGTCAATTCCGCGGTGGCAGCACTATTGTTGCTGGCCCGCTGGAAAGGCGACGCTGATCTGATCGCTGCCATCCACGCCCTGCCCGCACAACTGGCCGAGGCCAGCCAGACCCATTGGCCCAATTTGCGCGAAGCCCTGAACGGGCAATCATCGATCTTTACCCTTGGGCGCGGCCCGTCATGGGCGATGTCGAATGAAGCGGCGCTGAAATTCAAGGAAACCTGCCAGATCCACGCGGAATCCTATTCTTCGGCCGAGGTGCTGCACGGGCCTGTATCCATCGTCGGGTCCGGTTTTCCCGTGCTGGGACTAACCGCGAATGACGCAGCCGAAACCGCCTTGGTCGAGGTTGCGGATTCGATTGCGGCCAAGGGTGCGCGGGTTTTTGTCACCTCGGACAAATGCCGCAACGCCCAGCGGCTGGACCACGTGCGCACCAACCATCCGCTGACCGATCCGATCTCGCTGATCACCTCGTTCTACGCGATGGTCGAACGCCTTGCTACATCGCGGGGCATCAACCCCGACGCCCCGCGCCATTTGAAAAAAGTGACCCAAACCAGATGAGCATTACGGCCTATACAGGTGCCGACATTTTTGACGGCACAACCCGCCATAGCGATGCGGCCTTGCTGGTTCGGGACGGGCAAATCGCGGGCATTGGCGATGTGCCTACAGGCGCAACCATCCACGCCTTGTCCGGTGGTTTAATTGCCCCGGGGTTTGTGGATTTGCAGGTAAACGGTGGTGGCGGGGTGATGTTTAATGATGACCAATCGGTGGCCACGTTAAAGACCATCGCGCAAGCCCATGCCAGCCTTGGCACCACCGCCCTGCTGCCAACCCTGATCACCGACACGCCAGCACGGCTGGCCGCAGCGATAGACGCGGTGGAACAGGCGATCGATCTGGGCGTCGCGGGTATCATCGGGATGCATGTTGAGGGACCGCATTTATCGGTGGCGCGCAAAGGGGCGCATGACCCCGATCTGATCCGCCCGATGCAGGACGCAGATCTGGCGCTGCTGCTGAACGCCGCCACGCGTCTGCCACACCTGATGGTCACCGTGGCACCTGAAAACGTGACGCCTGCGCAGATCAAAACCCTGACAGGGGCGGGGGTGATCATCTCGCTGGGCCACACCGATGCGCCCTATGTGATGTGCAAAGCCGCCGCAGATGCCGGAGCCAGCTGCGCCACACACCTGTTCAACGCCATGAGCCAGTTCACTGGCCGCGAGCCAGGTCTGGTGGGAGCTGCGCTGGAATCGGGCGCCCTGAGCGCGGGGCTGATCGCTGATGGCATCCATGTGAGCGCCGCAAGCATCCGCGTGGCACTGAACGCCAAACAGGGACCGGGAGCGGTATTTCTGGTCACTGATGCCATGGCGACTGCTGGATCAGACATCACCGAATTCAGCCTGAACGGGCGTACGATTTACCGACGTGACGGGCGGCTAACGCTGTCGGACGGCACCTTGGCGGGGGCCGATCTGGATATGCCCACAGCGTTGCGGTTTATGGTGGATGTTGTTGGGGTGCCTGTTGATGAGGCTTTGGGAATGGCAACCACCGTGCCCGCGCACGTCATCGGGGCCGCACCATTTGGCAGACTGACCACGGGGGGGCCTGCCAGTTTTGTGCAT
>JAFLKA010000333.1 GCA_022712735.1 Marinosulfonomonas sp.
CCTTGTGTCGCAAGCGGCGGCAATGGCGGGCGATGTGGTGGGACCGGTGCAGGCGGATGCAGCGCTGAACAGTGCGATTGCGGCGGCCAAAGGTGTTAGTGGCGGCGATGCAAATGTGCTGGTGTTTCCGTCGCTGGATGCGGGCAACATTGCCTATAAACTGGCGCAGGAGTTGGCGGGAGCACAGGCGGTGGGGCCGATTTTGCAGGGATTTGCGCGGCCTGTTTGTGATCTGTCGCGAGGGGCTACGGTGGATGACATAGTAGCGGCGACCGTGGTGACGGCGGCGTTGGCGAAGGTTTGAAGAATGGAGACCCTTCGGGTCGCTTTATATCTCGCACCCTGCGGGCACTCGGGATTTGCCTGCGGCGCGGGTATTTTAGGAACAATGATTGGATTATTTATCGATTAAGCTGAGGGCGTCGAGTGCGATCATGCGTTCCTCTTGGGCGGGAATTATGTAGGCGGGAATTTTTGATGTGGCTGTGTGCAGGCGGGGCGCGTTTTGGGCGTTGGCCTGCCGATCCATTTGAACGCCAGCCCATTGCAGTCCGTTCAAGATTCGGGCGCGGATTTCGGGGGCGTTTTCGCCGATGCCACCGGTGAAGGCGATGGCGTCCAGCCCCTCCATTGCAGCGATGAGCGACCCGGCGTAGCGCAGGGACCAATAGCAGAAGTGATCGATGGCAAAAGTAGCGTCTGGCGAGGGGTCTTGAATCAAGGTTCGCATATCGGATTGGCCGCCGGATAGTCCGGTTAGGCCGCTGCCGAAGTTCAGCATTTTATGTACGTGGCCGATGCCATGTATTTCGACGAGGCGCAGCACGGCATTGGCGTCGATGCCACCTGCACGGGTGCCCATTGTTAGGCCGTCGATGGGGGAATAACCCATTGTTGTCGCAATAGATTTACCATCCTTGATTGCACAGAGGCTGGCGCCATTGCCAAGGTGGAAGGCGAGCAGGCGTGAGGGCAGTTCGGTGCCGGATATTGCCGGCAGGATTTGCACAAGCGAGGCATAGCTGAGGCCATGAAAACCGTACCGCCGGATGCCTTCGGCCTCCAGCGATTTGGGAAGGGCATAGCGTGTCGCAACTTCGGGGTTGGTGGCGTGAAACGAGGTGTCAAAGCTGACGTATTGCGGCAGGGATGGCGCGATGTGGGCAAGAGCCGTGATCGCAGCAAGGTTATGCGGGTTGTGCAGCGGGGCAAGCGGGGTGCAGGCGGCGATTTCGGCCAGCGTTTCGGGCGTGACGCGGGTAGGTTTGGTCAGGTTTGCCCCGCCATGCACCACACGGTGGGCGGCAGCGCGCAAGTTTTCGGGGGTAGTGCCGTGGGTGCGCAAAGCGTTCAGGATTTCGGCGAGTGCGGTGCGGTGGTCGGGCAGGGGGATGGTTTTGGGGGTGCCGTTTACGGTGAGGGTGGAAGTGCCACCAATCCCGTCGGCCACCCCCGATAGCCGTTCAGCCATATCCGCGCCAAACAGTGCAAATTTGATTGAGGAGGAGCCAGCGTTCAGGACGAGGATATCGCCTGTGTCACCCGCTCCCCCCTCTGTCATATCAGGTGCCTTTTTGCGGGCGCATATCGGTGGCCGATATACCGGCCACCTCAACGGGTGTGGTCATTGCATCGCGCCTGAATGGCTCGCCCATTTCCTGATTGAGCATCACTTCAATAAAGGTGGTTTTGCCATCGTTCATCTGTGCCTTTACAGCGGTATCCAGCGCATCGGTAAGGCCGTCCATCGTGGTGGCGACCACGCCGTTCACCCCGCAAGCCTGCGCAATACCGGCGTAGGACACGTTGTAATCCAGCTCGGTCCCGACGAAATTATCGTGATACCACAGCGTCGTGTTGCGCTTTTCGGCACCCCATTGATAATTGCGAAAAATCACCATGGTGATGGCGGGCCACTCGTCGCGTCCGCAAGCGGTCATTTCGTTCATCGAGATGCCGAACGCACCGTCACCGGCGAAACCGACAACCGGCGTGTCAGGGCGACCAATTTTGGCGCCAAGGATCGCTGGCAAGCTGTAGCCGCAGGGGCCAAACAGGCCGGGGGCCAGATATTTTCGCCCATTCTCGAATGTCGGGTAGGCGTTGCCGATGGCGCAGACGTTGCCGATGTCGGACGAAATGATCGCTTCTTTCGGCAAACTGGCTTGAATTGCGCGCCATGCTTTGCGGGGTGACATGGCATCGGGTTTGTCGGTGCGGGCGCGGTGGTTCCAATCGGTGCCCTCGTCGTCGTCCTCATGGTCCATCGAGGTAAGCGTTTGTGCCCAAGCGGATTTGGTGGTGGAGATCAGGGTTTTACGATCCTCGCGGCCTGCATCGCCCGCGGTTGCGGACAGCTGTGCCAACACTTGCTCGGCCACTTGTTTGGCGTCGCCAACAATGCCCACGGTCACGGGTTTGGTCAGGCCGATGCGGTCGGGGTTTATGTCGACCTGAATGATTTTAGCCGATGCGGGCCAGTAGTTCATCCCGTATCCGGGCAGGGTGGAAAACGGGTTCAGACGGGTGCCTAGCGCCAGCACCACATCAGCCTGCGCGATCAGTTCCATCGCCGCCTTGGAGCCGTTATACCCCAGCGGCCCCGCGAACAACGGGTGCGAGCCAGGGAAGGCATCATTGTGCTGATAGCCACAGCAGACGGGCGCATCCAGCCGTTCGGCCAGCGCTTGCGAGGCAGGAATTGCGCCGCCGATCACCACGCCAGCACCATTCAGGATGACGGGGAATTTGGCGTTCGACAGCAGTTTGGCGGCCTCGGCAATGGCGCCTGCACCACCGGCGGGGCGCTCGAATTCGACAATCGCGGGCAGGTCGATGTCGATCACCTGCGTCCACATATCGCGCGGAATGTTGATTTGGGCGGGGGCAGACAGGCGTTTGGCCTTCATGATCACGCGGCTCAAGACCTCGGCCATGCGGGACGGATCGCGCACCTCTTCCTGATAGGCGACGCAATCGGCGAACATGCGCATTTGCTCGACCTCTTGAAACCCACCCTGACCGATGGTTTTGTTGGCCGCTTGTGGCGTGACCAGCAGCATTGGCGTGTGGTTCCAGAAGGCGGTTTTAACCGGCGTCACCAGATTGGCAATGCCGGGGCCGTTCTGGGCGATTGCCATGGTCATTTTACCGCTTGATCGGGTAAACCCGTCGGCCATCATACCTGCGGTATATTCATGGGCGCAGTCCCAGAATGTGATCCCCGCCTTGGGAAAATAATCCGAAATCGGCATGAATGCGGACCCGATGATGCCAAAAGCATTATCAATCCCGTGCATTTGCAAAACTTTTACGAAGGCCTCTTCGGTGGTCATTTTCATGGCGCTGTTTTCCTTTTTTGCGGGTGTATCGGATGGTTGATTTGCAATGCAGTATGGTGGGGCAGTCTGGGCAGGGATAGGGGGTCGTGCGGTTTGGCAATAGGGCCAGGTTTCACATCTGGATAAGTCCAGTATGTGGGGTGAGAAACCTATTGGCAAGCGCGGCGCAAAGGGTGACACTGTGGTCTACAGCTCGAGTCACCGAAGGATATGACATGACAGAATATCGCACAGTCGGCATTTTGGGCGGCATGGGACCAGAGGCAACGATGGGGTTGATGGACCGCGTGGTGAGTGCGGCGGGCGATGATCAGGTGCCGCTGGTGGTGGATATGAACACCAAGGTGCCCTCGCGGATTT
>JAFLKA010000115.1 GCA_022712735.1 Marinosulfonomonas sp.
ACAATCACACTACTGCCCAAGCGCAAGATCACACCCTCAGCCGTTACGCAAGCCTGTGGCGCGCGGGGCCAGGCGCTCAACTCCAGAACGCATTCATCTGTCCAGTCTGAAATTATGCACAGCCCTCCATAGGCAACATGATATGTCACTGAACCCTGTCCGCCGGTGATGTGGTTTTCACCTGCGCCAACGTGAATAACATCATCCCCCGGACCAGAGACCACCACATTTCGCCCCGGGCCAGTATCGATCATGGACGCGCCTTCGCCGTCGTATATCCGGTCATTACCTGGTCCGGCAAATATCCTGTTGCGCCCGCTTCCGCCATGAATAATGTCGTTGCCGCTGCCGCCATCCAATAAATCGTGACCCGCCCCGCCGATCAGAATGTCATCGCCCTCACCGCCAAAAAACTGGTGCCGGTCTTTGCGACGGCTGGATAAGGCGACCAACCGATCATTCCCAGCCCCACCATGGAAAACGGCGCCTGCATATTTGGGGCCAATCATCACATCATCACCATGGCTGCCAATCACATCCACTGAGACCCGTTCAGACGTCTCAAAATTAATCGGGCTATCTGGATGGGCGACAATTCGCAGGATTTTCCCTTCTGACGGATCGTCTTCGTTACGGGACACCACAGTGGCAACACGGATGTTTTCAATATTGGCGGGCACACGAAGCACGTAGTCATCCGGGCCAGCCATATACCAAAGCGTATCGTTCCCTCCGTCTTTCTCCTCGATAATCTTTTCGGCATCGGCGCCATAAGCCCAATAGTCATTGTCCTCGATGCCACCGGCCATTACGATTGTTCCATCCACGGCCATCATCGCATTGACCCCATCTTCAGGGTTTTCATAACCACTTAGATCCAGCCCCAGATTTTTAGCGGCATTTGCCAACTCGCCACGCAAAAAATCCATTGGCGCTGTTTTTACAATATTCTCGGTTTCTCCGGGGTCGGAAACCACATCGTAAACATGCTCTTCACCATTTGGATAGCGCATATACCGGAGGTGTTCATAACCTGAAACCGAGGGCCGCACAGACAATGTGCCAAAGACACAAGTCAGGGGTGATTTACTCCGGTCAAAAGTGCCGAACGCAGGGTCAATCAAAGGCAAAAGGCTCTGCCCCGAAGTCCATTGTGGGCGTGGTGCAATTCCAGCCAGATCCAGAATGGTTTTGGGTAGATTGTGCAAGGACACTGGCAAGTCCACATCGGCAACCTCGCCTTGCATGCGCGCCGACCACATCCCCAGCGGCACATGCGAGGCGCTGTCCCATTGGCTCATTTTGTGAAAACTGTCATGGTTGCCCAGATTGAACCCGTTGTCCGAGAGCATCACCACTGTCGTATTTTCCGCCAGCGCCGAGCTGTTCAAAGCTTCCATGAAACGGCCAATTTCGTGATCCACGTGGCTCACGGCCGCAAAATATGCGCGCACCACCTGACGCCACGCCGCGTCGCCAGCTTTTTCGGGCGTCCACCGGCCATTCGCAATATAGGCGGCTTCATAAACCGCAAAACATTGTTGGGGCCCGTAGTAATCCTGCGCATCGGCAATATCGGGCCATTTGATCGCGTCGACGTCATAGGCTTGATAAAACCGATCCGGTGTCGAGAGGTTGAAATGCGGATGCTTAAATCCCAACTGGATCAGGTGTCGCCGGTTCGGGTCAGCCCGCCCCAGAAAATCAATCGCATTCTGCGCGACCATAAAATCATAGAATTTATGGTCCTGACTGCCATCGTCATTCGGGTGATTGACCCCGGCAATGCCCGGCCCCCGATCAAGGTATTTGTGCACTTTGTCGCGCCGCCCGGCGTCCTTGGCCAGAACATCCTCGTGAAACAGAACCCGACGATAGGCTTCGGGCATCGGTTTGTAATTGCCGTCGGTTTTACCGGTGGTGAAATTATAAAATCCGGAGCGGCGCAAATCATATTGCCAGGCCGCAGTCGGCGGCAGAATATCACGCCAAAGCCGGTTTAGATCGACCAGACCAGTCCGGAAAGGGGACAGGCCCGTGGTCAGCTCGGCACGGCACGGCGCGCAAAGCGGCACAGTTGCATATGTATTGGTAAACCGCATCCCTTCCGCCATAAAGCGGTCGATATTTGGTGTTTTAATGGTGATACCAAAGGCGTTTCGCCACGTAAAAACATCAATTAAGTCATCAATCCAGATAACGCAGATATTGTCATTCCGAATGGATTCTGGATTAAATGTCACGGCAGATTACCTCGGTGTAATACTTCAACAGCAGGTCGTATTCGGGGCTGGTTTCGGCACCGGATTTATCTTTGTCAAAAGCCAGAATATCCTTGTCGGGCCATAAGAAAACATCGGCCAGCAACAGTGACCCCAGAGTTTTCAAAATACCTTTGCGGTGGCTGCGGCAACCGATGAAAAGATTACAAAGCTCTGATGTATCAAGAAGCGGTGCATCCTCCTGCGGGCTTTCAGCAGGTGATAATTCATGCACCGGTTTTTGCCCTTCAAGGGCCAGCGCATAACCTTGTTTTGTGCGGCTAAGAACAACCAGACGAAAGCCTTTAGATTCCTGCGTTACCGGTTGGCGCAAAGAAAAACTTGCTTGCTGGTCGGTGAGTTCCACCGCACCGTCACGTTCACTTAGGAACACGTAATTCTCGAAATTCACCGGATTAATCGTCACAAGGCTGCGCGGTTCATCTTCTGTTACAGGCGCGTAGATCATTGCAATTGAAAACGGGCCACCCCGAAACATTGCATCGGGAATGCAGTAGCCACAATTCACTTGCGGCTGAAACGCGAGGCAAGAGATGCCCGCCAGCATGGCGCCTTTGGTATTGCCGGTATTGGGTTTGCTGGGCACAGCAATCACATCTCCGCAGCGGGCCTGCCAGTCTGGACTGGTGTCAGAGTTTCCGCTTTCCACCAGCAAGCTGGGCTCGGCACACACCCACGCCGCCCCGCTGTCGTTAAAGCGCTGGGTGAAGCCGAGGGGCATTGGCCCCAACACGACGGATTCGGGGAGCGCATGTTTTACTTTCAATGCATCAACTTTGGCCATATTAGGGGAATTCTGCATGGTGTAACCTCAATGAACCGGCAGGATACATGGCAACGCCCAACGATGGAGCCGCCGCCCGTCAGCACTGTCGGCTTGCCAGCTGTCTCGAATACAGCCCCGGTTATGCGGGAACCCGAAATGCGCATCCAGATTTTCGGATTGTGCTGTCTGCCCGCAGGCATAATGCAAGCGGATATTTTCACCCTCGGGTGCAATATCGCAATCCAGCAATAAATCCAGAGGATTATCCGGACACAAATGCACCGCCACCAGTTGCGCCTTGTTCTCGACGTTCTCCAAGGTGAACCCTGCTAGATCCGGGCTTCCAAAATCAGGTGACGGGTCAATGACCAACGCGGACAGGGCATTGCCCGTAACGCGGATGCTGTGAGTGCCCTTCTTTGTCGCGGGGCGCTGCCGTTCGGCCAACAAAAAGCTCGGACAGCACCATTGGCCAACACCTGCAGAAGTCTCCTCATCATTTCGCGGCACTTGCAAACAGGCCTCGATTGCGTGGCCGTCCATTTCAGCCATCTGGCCAAGGGCCACCGCAGTTGGGCGTCCATAAACGGTTTGTTCAAACATATACCCCGGAGCCGAATAAACCAGATCAAACCCTGCCGGATTGGTTGCAAGTTCCCACTGCTCGTGGGTATGACAGCCCGCATCCGATTGAAGGCCACCGCATTCAAACAGGCTGACAAAGCATGGTTTACGGTAGCCAAGCGCCCCCAAAGCCAGCTCGATTTTGCGCATGAGCGCATAAATCCCGTCCCGATACGCCATGCCAGTGCTGGTGGTGTCTTCAATGCAATAATCCAGTCCCACTGCCAGTATCCGGGATTTTTTCCCCATAGATTTTGCCACCGTCACCAGCGTTTCGGCCGCAACCATAAAGTTGTCAAAAGCCACTCCACTGGCGAGCGCATCGGCGCTGACAGATTGATCAACTTCACAGCGCGCCATTATCAAAGGCAAAGCCCTGTTGTCAGCTTGGCGGGCTCGCAAAACTGCCTGGGCGATCAACGAATCCCGCGTTTGTTCGCGTAAATTTGAAAACCCGTTGCCAATTTCTGCAACAGCGCTGCCCGCCAGTCCCGCAGCACCTATGTCATCGTTGGGGGCCACAACATGATACCCAAAGTCGCCGACACCATCGACACCAACGGCCCTGCGTGGCCCACCGATGCTTAACATGCCAAAAAC